>DBFBFY010000077.1:0-26534 GCA_048201615.1 Collinsella sp. | reverse complement strand
TGTCAGGAAACGAGGACAGCCCCGTGGGCGCCAGCGGAATGTGGGGTCACCGCGCGGTCCGCATCTGATGGTGTCGACGTCAATGGTATACGGGTGCATCATCGACGTCTTCAATACAGAAGATATCAGTGCGGAATGTTCTGAAAACTAAGTCCAGCACGGGCCCTGCGGTAACTCGGCGGGGGGAGTGCGATTCCTTGATCGCTCACTTAGTTTAATAAGAAATTGAGCGAGGCCGGAGCTTTAGCTCCGGCCTCCCCATATAAGGGCTCGGCAAAGCCGAGCCACCAAATTTGCATCAGCCCCCAGAACATGTTTGAGAACTGTGCCTGAAGTACGTATTTGCAGGCCCCGTATCGGTGTTGCCTCCCGGCGCATTCCGCAGGGGGAGCGATATTTTGCAGCACGAAGTGCGTAGCAAAATATCGCTCATGCCCGAGGACGCGCTGGGAGGCAACACCGATACGGGGCCGGACATATCGATTTACCAGCGCATTTACAAATTCGTAAACTTTTTTCAAAAAAGTGCTTGCACAGTTCTCGAATCATAGGTTATTATCTTCCTCGTTGAACGCGCGGGTACAACAAAACGAACTGCGAATCAACAGCATAGCATGTCGGAGTGGCGGAATTGGCAGACGCGCTAGCTTGAGGTGCTAGTGACCGCTTTTTGGTCATGCGGGTTCAAGTCCCGCCTCCGACACCATCGCATTTCAGAAGCCTCTTCGGAGGCTTTTTTGTTACCGATAGACGGTGAGGTCCACGATGGAAACGCTTGAGCGCAACGAGTGGGCAGACGTTGCCCAACTGGTCGAGATCACGAGCGATGCTGTCATCATCTGTGAGCTCGACGGAACCATTCTGCATGTGAATAATCGTTTGCTCGACCTGATGTGCGAGGAACGCGCTGACGTCATCAGCGGTGATGTCAAAGACGTTCTGTACTCGTCTGCCTTTGAGCGCGCGACCGAACATCGCCTGCCGTTTGAGACCGATGGCTCCGAGAGCGAGCTGATGCTCAAGCTGAGCGACGGGTCTTTTATTCCCGTCTTGGTTCGCGCGGGTTCCGTTACGCCTCCGCGTATCTTTGGACGTCGTGCACCGCGTGTCCTGGTGGCGCTTCACAGCATCGAAGAGCAGTATTCCCACGATCGTCAGCTCAAACGCGCGCTATCGGAGCTTAGGGTGGCGAATAAACGCCTTTCGGGCACCCTTTCGGTCATTATGAGTACTGTGGGCTCCGATGAGCTCCCCAGCTTGCTCGATACCGTTTTGAATCAGCTCGTTGGAACGCTCGATGCCTCCGGTGCGGCTATCTATTTTTCCGAGAGTGGCGGCTTTAAGCTCCGCGGCGTTTCTAAGGAGCTTGAGGACAGCTATCTGCCCGAGTTTGTGCCGTACGGCGCGGGCATTCCGACCTACGTGCTTCGCGAGTCGCGTGCCTGTCGCCTGTCGATTCAGCAGGACCTTGAGGGCGACCGGGTTGCTTCGGGCATGTTCATGGATTTGGACAATCGTTCCAAGCACTTGCTGCGCGTGCAGGATATGCCCCCGTATCGCAGCGAGATCTGTCTTCCCGTGTTTTACGGCACGCAGGTCCTTGGCGTGTTGGAAGTTGGCTGGAAACGCCCCCAGGCGCCACTTGCCTATGACGTGAACGTGCTTGAGGTCATCTGCGATTACCTGTCTATTCAGCTGGTCGGCATGGCGTCGAGCTTACGTTCGCGCCGCACGGCGGAGCTCGGCCGCTCGCTCAATTTGCTGCGCGACGAACTGTTTACCTATCTTGATGATCCCGTTGTCGCCTCGCGAGCGGTGTCGACGGAAATCTGCACGGTGCTCAATTGTCATTTCTGCCCCGTGGAATATGATGCGGGCCTCGAAACCTATGTCATCGATTTTGAGGGTGGCAGTCGTGTGGCGCTGCCGGACGATCCGGAGTCACTCTTCTTTTCTGTCACGGCGCCAGCAGCGCGCCTGGGGGCAGCCCCCGACGGGTTTGAGACTTCGGTGTTGGGCGGGACGAGCGCTGACGACCTCAAGCACGTGCGCCTTACACGTGTGGACGAATCCACGTCTATGGGTGCATGGTTGAGGGCCCACGGCCTACCGTGTCAGGGACTTTATGTCGACTCCGGCATCGAAGCGGGGCGCTACCACTCGGAAGCGGATGGCAAACGAAGCAACGATGCGATCGTTCCCGCTGATATCGCCAAGGGGCCGACGAGGCGCGCTTTGCTACTCCGCGATGGCAGCCAAGAACCAATTGACGACCTTGAATACGACTACCTGGTGCATCTGGCGCATGACTTTGAGCTGATCTATGAGGGCGAATCTCAAAAGCGCGAAGAGCGTCATATCGCTCAGACGCTTCAGATTGGCATGAGAAATTCGCTTGGTGACGTTCCGGGCATTGCAACCGATTCGGTATACCTATCGGCAACGAATTCTGCGTTGGTCGGCGGTGACTTCTATACGCTTGTCCGACTTCCCGACGATTGCGCCGTTATGATTTTGGGCGATGTATCCGGCAAGGGAATCGAGGCGGCGTCGATGTCGGCGCTCGTCAAGACGGCGCTGACGGCCTATGCCTGGGAGGGTGCGGGGCCTGCCCGTATGGCACGCTCGCTCAATAGCATGCTCATGGGCTTTTCGAGGGTCGAGACGTTTGTGACGGCGTTTATCGCCAAGATCGATCTTAAGGCGGGCCGCGCTACCTATTGCTCGGCGGGACATCCTCCCACTATGGTCATTAGGCCGTCGTCGACGCCGCTTGGTGGCGGTGAAGCCCGAGGCGGAGAAGTGGAGCTCCTTGGGTGCCAATCGGGCGTGATAGGTGCCTTTGAGAGCATGGTCTACGAGACGGGCGTGTTTACGTTCGCTCCTGGTGACATGCTATTTATGTATACCGATGGAACAATCGAAGCACGTGATCGCTCGGGTGCTTTTTTTGGCGAGCAGCGCCTTCGCGACCTTTTGCTCTCTGTCTCGGGTGAGGGCGTATCGGGAATCTGCGGCAAGGTCTTGGGCGAGCTTGACCGCTTTACCGAGTCGGCGCTGAACGATGACATCGCGCTGGTTTCCCTTGAGTTTTTACGGGGTCGATCGTAGGTCACGACGCCTGACGGGCGAAATCTGCGCGGTTGCAGATACGTGTGCATCGAGCGAGCTCTTTTGGGGAACCATGGTCGTATGAATGAATGGAATGACATAGCGGTTTTGACGCCACCGGGCGATATCGACATCGCCTCGGTGCCCGCACTGCGCCGACGGTTGGATAATTTGATCGACCGGGGCGTGCGTCGTGTTGTCATCAATTGCCAGGCCGTGGGCTTTATCGACTCGACGGGTTTGGCGTTTTTGCTTACACGTGCTAGAGAGCTTATGAGGCATGAGGGACTGCTTTCGCTCGTTAACGCCTCCGATGGGGTCGTTCGCTTTTTGGAAATTGCCCGACTTGTCGACATCCTGCATGTCGCGGGCCCGGCGCGGGAGTCGATTCCCGCCATTCCGGTGGGGGAGTTGCCGCGATGGAGCAAGAGCGTCGAAGTGCAGCGAGGCATCGAGAATCTCCCGTATTATCGGCACCGTGTGGCCGAGCTCCTCGAATCGCTTCCCCTGAGGCGTGATGAGCGCTATGACGTCGCATTGGCGTTGGGGGAGGCATTGGGTAACGCATATGACCATGCGGGCGGTGTTGGCTGCATCCTGACGGTTCAGGCCTATGGGGACCGTGTTGTGCTCGAGGTGCTTGATCGGGGCGCTGGCTATTCTATCGATGGGGCGAGCGAGCCGGTGGCATCCGAGGAACGCGGACGCGGTATCAAGCTTATGCGCATGCTCGTCGATAACGTGGAGGTTGCCCGTCGCACGGATGGCGCTGGCACACGCGTTCGGATGGTGAAGCTGTTTAGCTCGGCATTGGAATCGTGCGCATAGCGCCTTGACTTGGCGTTATTTACCTGCATGAACTTGCTTTGGGCAACTTTTTTGAAAAAAGTACTTGCGTCTTTAGGACAACTCGCGTAAATTAATAACCCGCAAGCGGACATGGCTCAGTTGGTAGAGCACAACCTTGCCAAGGTTGGGGTCGCGGGTTCGAGCCCCGTTGTCCGCTCCATTGCATTTCCGGACCGTCTCAAGCGGTCCTTTTTCGGCGAAGTGGCCAAGTGGTAAGGCAGAGGCCTGCAAAGCCTTTACCCCCGGTTCGAATCCGGGCTTCGCCTCCAGGCAACATCCGGGCGCTCCGGCGCCCGTTTTGTTTTACATATGCTGACATGGCTCAGTTGGTAGAGCACAACCTTGCCAAGGTTGGGGTCGCGGGTTCGAGCCCCGTTGTCCGCTCCAAGCGCAACAGCCCGACTACTACGGTAGCCGGGCTTTTTCGTACCCATCGCCTGGGCTCGAACTTTTTTCAAATTATTCGAAAATAGTTCTTGCATTAGGGTGGATCATCCCGTATATTAAATCCTCGCAGGCGGACATGGCTCAGTTGGTAGAGCACAACCTTGCCAAGGTTGGGGTCGCGGGTTCGAGTCCCGTTGTCCGCTCCATTTGGGCGTTTAGCTCAGGGGGAGAGCGCTTCCCTGACACGGAAGAGGTCAGAAGTTCAAATCTTCTAACGCCCACCAAATGTTCGCAGCTCAGAGGCTTAGTCTCTGAGCTGTTTTTGTTTTGGTCACCAAATGAGTCGCCAAATCGCCGGCAAAAGGTATCTCAATTCATGAAAGAGTGGTTCTGAGCGTCTGTTTAGCCTTGTCATCTCAATCGAGTGGGGGTTGACCATTTTGAACATAACCGTGCATCTCGTTGACGTTTCAGCGATCGATCCCGGCGAGACCGTTGATATGGCATCAATCGCGGGACGCTATGCCTTACGTGCCTCCAATGGGGATTTCCCAATTGCGTCTCGGAGAGAAGCTGCAGGCGTGGGTCTGCTTCTTCGCGACGCCCTGGGTGTCTTCGACGACACCCAGCTTGCGTGTTCTGCTTTCGGCAAGATCGAGCTTGCGGATGGGGAGGCCCCCTCTATTTCCATTTCACATGGCGGAAGCGTGGCCGTCCTCGCTGTTTCCGATGTTGCTCGGTCGGTCGGAGGACCTATTGGCGTGGATATCGAGGCGATCGATGAGATTGCCCCCGTTGCGGTTGGGCGTATGGCAAACGACGACGAGCGCGTGTGGATTAACGCTGCCCCCAATTTGCAAGAACGCAATCTTCGCCTGAGTCAGACGTGGACGCGTATCGAGGCCATCCTCAAGGCTGAAGGCGTCGGGTTTTCGATTGACCCTCGCAAAGATGGCATGCCCGGTGGATGGAATACTTCGTCGGTGACATACGGTCGCTGCGTCATCTCTTGTGCGGCGCGCTCTATGCCTCGTATCGTCCTCAGGGAGCATACCTTTCGGGTAGCATAGGAGCCAATCGCTAATAGGGGAGGCCGCTATGCCGCTGAACGCTCAAAACGATATCGCTTCACGGATCGAGGATGCCGTCTTTGAACTTATGGGGACGACGCCGGTGCAGGCGATCAAGGTGACCGATGTGCTGAGGCTCGCGCACACCTCGAAATCGACGTTTTACCGCTGCTATCGTTCTGTTGACGACGTTGTTAAGCGATTTGAGGACGATCTGCTCCACAACATGCAAGAGATTAACGACGTTGCCCTTGAGGCGCGCTTTGGTGACGCTCAGCTCGATCCGACGCCGACGATGATTAAGCGTATGGAGATCCTGCAGCGCAATCGTTCGAAGGTGCTCGCGCTCAACAGTGAAAACGGGGACCCCGTGTTCACGCATAAGGCTACGGTTTTTATGCATGAGTATTTTCGCGACCGTCTGCGCTCAACGTTTTCTGACGAGACCGATCTTGACCTGTATCTGGCTTTCGCTCTCGCGGGTCACCATAACCTTATCCAGTACTGGCTTGAGGTCCGTCCCGATTTGGAGGCGCGCACCGTTGCCGCCGCGCTCAATCGCATGTTCTATGCGCCGTTGTTTGTCGATGACGCCTCGCGCCATTGGCACCCACGTATCCCCGATTTTGAAAAGCCGCTCGGGTGAACGGCTGATTTTTAGGGATGAACGGTTGCATAGGTTGCGGATTCAGAGTAATCCGGCCCTATGAATCGATTTAAGTATGGCCATTTATCTGCTATTTGGAACGCCTAGCCCCGATGTGTCCCATATGATGGGACACATCGGGGCTTTTTGTCTCACGCGTTTCGTTTAACCCCTCGTAAACTAAAGCTACGTTCAAAAGAACCACTGCAGTAGTTCAACGTGTGACGGCACAGAAAAGCCGCGAGCGCTCTCTCACCTTCGCTCGCGGCTGGACTGCGCCATCATTCCGTACACCTTCACATGATTAGGATGTGATATTCAGTGGTTACGCTCGGAAAGAACATGCGCAGCGTCTCGATTGTAGGCGTAGGCTGCACCCCGTTCAAGGATTTTGAGGAGCATCCCGAGACCCAGGGTATTGGCGAGGGCGAGGCGTTTGGCTATGCGGCTCTCGAGGCAATTGCCGATGCCGGTCTTGAGCCCCGCGATATCGACTTTTTCTATCACGGCAGCGCCAATCCGTATCTCGTTGGCGATTGCATTACCCCCAACATGCAGGTTGCCGATTGGTTTGGCGTTCGTGCCAAGGGCTCTGTCCATCATTCCGAGGCTTGCTGCACGGGCTACGTCGCCCTTGAGCAGGCCGTGATGGCAGTCGCCTCCGGTGCCTACGATGTTGTCCTTACGGGTGCCTGCGATTTGGCTTCGACTCTTCCCGTTGAGCACATGCCCTCCCATATTCGTCAGGACTTTACGCTCGACGTCATGATCCCCTCGCTCGATAAGATTTATGACCGCGCTTATGGTCGTCCGCTCGACGGCGCCTTTGGCGTGTCGTTCGACAACTGGATCAACGAGTATTCGATGCAGTACGACCTTACCGCCGATCAGATCGATGATGCCCTGAACGGCCTTACCAAGAGCCTTCGCCGCGGTGCCGTCCTGAATCCCCTTGCCTGGTACGAGACCACGGTCGAGGAGGACGCGAAGGCAGCTGGGTTCGATACCGCCGACGAGTATCTCAAGAGCATGTACAACCCGCGCGTTACGCAGTACCTGCGCGTTACCGGCTTTGAGAAGAAGTGCGACGGCGCCGCCGCTGTTGTCGTAATGCCCACGGAGAAGGCAAAGGCCATGGGCGTGCCGTATGCGCCTATTGAGGTTCTGGGTACGGGCGCCTCTGCTGTCGAGGCCGGTCTGCTCCACAACGAGCACTGGGCTACCGAGCTTGCCGCCAAGCAGGTCTATGACCTTACCGGCGTGAGCCCCGATGAGATTGACCTGTTCATGTGCAACGACTTCTTCCTGGCTTCCGAGATCGTCTCGGCCGAGGAGTGCGGCTATATTCCGCGCGGCGAGGCCTG
Source organism: Collinsella sp. (assembly GCA_048201615.1). Classification (GTDB taxonomy): domain Bacteria; phylum Actinomycetota; class Coriobacteriia; order Coriobacteriales; family Coriobacteriaceae; genus Collinsella. The sequence goes on along the minus strand of DBFBFY010000077.1, from coordinate 19,107 downwards.
GAAGTACGCGATCGATGGTCGCACCGCTTTTGACGGCGATAAGCCCATCAACCCGCACGGTGGCCGTTGCAACTTCGGTCACGCCCATGGCGCATCCGGCATCGCCGATATCGTCGAGGCCGTTAAGCAGATGCGTGGCGTCGCCGGTGCCACCCAGATGAAGAAGGTTCCCGAAACGGCTTTCCTGCGCGGTTTTGGCGGTTCTCAGAACGTGCGCTGCCAGATCCTTCGTACCGTCGCCTAAGCGACCGCGGTTTTCGATTTCCCATAAGGAGTATTCTCATGCAACTCAAAGATATGGAGCCCGTGGTCAAGAAGTTCTACACGGGTCTTGAAGAGGGCATCTATTGGGCGCGCCAGTGCCCCGAGTGCGGAGCCGTCGAGTTTCCGCCCCACCTTGCCTGCAATGCCTGCGGCTATCACAAGACCGATTGGGTCCAGGTTTCCGGTCACGGGCATCTGATCGATTTTACCCTGCCTGGTCCGCAGAACGACAAGCCCTATCTCAAGGAGTATGGCAAGTACGCCTACGGCGCCGTCGATATCGACGAGGGTTCTCAGTACACCTACGTCATCTACGGCATTACCAAGAAGAAGGCCCCCGAGATTCGCGCCAAACTCATGGCGGGCGAGACCGTTGGCGTCCATGCCAAGGTTATCGACCGTCCAGGCTATAAAGAGCTTACGTTCGAGCTTGACGATTAGGTTTTCACCCCTGCAACAATTCGATTCCTCTCTTAGGCCACGGCGGGACCCATGTCTCCAGCCCGCCGTGGTCGCCCCTCTTTTTCGATTGAAAGGCACCATCATGAACGAAGAACTCACTCAACAGATCTGCGATTTTGCCAAGTCCGCCTACAACTATGACGGCGATGTGACCCCCGAGACGACGTTTGAGACCCTGGGCAAGGGCTCGATGAAGATGGTCGCTCTGACCTCCATGATCGAGAACGAGCTCGATGCCGAGGTCCCCGTTCGCGAGGTCATGGTCATGAAGACCATCGGCGAGCTTATCGAGCGCACTGCCGAAGAGATGGAGTAACTGCCATGGACCTGATGCAGACCCTGCGCGAGCAGGCTGCCGCCAAGCCTATGCGCGTTGCTTTTCCCGAGGGCGAAAACGAGACCATGATGCAGGCGGTCGCAAAGATCGCCGCCGAGCATCTTGCCGAATGTGTGCTGGTCGGCGATGGCGGCAAGCTCAAGGAGCTTGCCGATGAGCGCGGCATCTCCCTTGACGGCATCGAGATTGTCGATGTGACCGACGAGGAGGCGAACGCCGCTTGCTGCGAGCGCTACCTTTCTCATCCGGATTGCAAGTTTAAGCCCAAGGGCGCTGCGCGCCGTATGACGCGTCCGCTTGAGCGCGCCCTGATTTTGCAGGTGCTCGGCGATGTCGACGTTATGTTCGCCGGTATCGATAACGCTACGGGCGATATTATCCTGGCTGGTCAGGCCATCGTCGGCCTTGCCGACGGGGTGGACACCGTGAGCTCGTGCGGTATCGCCGACATCCCCAACTGGAATGGCGGCGAAGGTGGCCTTTTGGCTTTTGGCGATTCTGCCGTGTGCGTTGACCCCACGAGCGAGGAGCTTGCCTCGATCGCGATTTCGTCGAGCGAAACGGTACGCTCGCTGACCGGATGGGATATCCGTTGCGCGCTGCTTTCGCATTCGACTGACGGTTCGATGGATAACGAACTCGTCGACAAGGTACGTCGTGCTCGCGAGATTGCCAACGATCGCCGTCCCGACCTTGCCATCGACGGCGAGTTCCAGTTTGATTCGGCGATTAACCCCAAGGTTGCGGCCAAGAAGGTTCATCGCGAATCCGCTGTTGCAGGCCAAGCCAACGTGGTCATCTGGCCCGATATCAACGTGGGCAATATCGGCGTCAAGATCATCCAGAATCTGACCGGCGCCAATGCTTACGGCCCCATGCTTCAGGGCTTCAAGAAGATCGTGTGCGATTGCTCGCGCTCTGCGCCCGTCGATGAGATCGTCGGCAACGTGGTGATGAGCTGCGTGCGCGCCCAGGCGCTTAAGGAGGCTTAAGGCATGTCCGATAAAAAGACTCCCTGGCGCGTCCTGGTAATCAACCCTGGTTCCACTTCCACGAAGGTGGGCGTTTTTGAGGGCGATGAGTGCAAGCTCAGTAAGAACGTTGCGCACGATGCGAAGGACCTTGCCCAGTTCGACGGGGTTTCGGCTCAGATGCCGTATCGCTGCGATCTGATTCTTGGAGCGCTGGGGGAGGCGGGCCTAAAGCTCGAGGACTTTGATGCATTTGTCGGTCGCGGTGGTGGCTTGCTTTCGCTGCCCGGTGGTACGTATGCCATCAACGAGGTTATGCTCGAGCATGCCCGCATCGGTGCGAATGGCGTTCGGCACCCGGCGCAGCTGGGGCCCCAGATTGCCCACGAATTTGCCGTGAAATGTGGCAAGCCCGCCTTTGTGGTGAATCCTCCCGATACCGACGAGCTGTGCGACCTCGCACGCATGACGGGCATTAAGGGCGTGTATCGAAACGTGCACCTGCACGCCCTTAATCTCAAAGAGACCGCCATCCGCCATGCGGCAAAGCTCGGTCGCGCATACGACGAGTGCAACTTTATTGTCTGTCATATCGGCGGTGGCATTTCGATTTCTGCCCACCTTAAGGGCAAGATGGTCGACGGCAACGACATCGTTGGCGGCGAAGGCCCCATGGCGCCGACGCGCTGCGGATCGGTTCCCGCGATCGAGGTCGCAAAGTACACCGCGGAGCACGGTCTTGATGTCGCCCGCACCCATTGCATGAAGACTGGCGGCTTCGTTGACCTTTTGGGTACCTCCGATGCCATCGAGGTGTGCGAACGTGCTGCAGCGGGAGATAAGGCCGCAGCTCGCGCCTGGGATGCAATGGTCTACCAAATCTGCAAGTGGATTGGCGAGATGGCATGTGTGCTGAAGGGCGATGTCGACGGTATCTTGCTCGGAGGCGGCATGGTCCACAGCAAGGAGCTCGTTGCCTCGATTGAGGAATGCTGCTCTTGGATCGCCCCCGTGTCGGCTTATCCCGGCGAGTTTGAGCTCGAGGCGATGGCGTCTGGCGCCTGCCGCGTGCTCGATGGTGTCGAGGAAGCGCTCGTGTACAGCGGAGAGCCCGTGTTCACTGGTTTTAACGACTGATAGTGCTGTGTTTGGGGCGGCCGATGGTGACGTCCGGCCGCTCCGACCCTTTTTCTAAGTGTAAGGATGGATCATGGATAAAACCAAGATCAAGTACCTGGTGGGCATTTATGCTGCCGCCATGTGCATTATGGGCATGTTGGTGCCCGTCCCCATCGTGGCCTCTGTTGCGGCGGCGTTTCCCAATGAGAACATCGCTGCCGTCCAGATGATCATCGGCATCATTCCGCTCATGATGGCTGTGTCCGCCATGCTCGTGTCTTCCCAGCTCGCCTCGCGTGTATCCAAGAAGAAGACGACGCTTGTCGGCCACGTTATCGTGATGCTCGCCGGCGCCTCGGTGCTGGTGTTCCACGATTCGCTTGCCCAGGTTCTTGCGGCCTCTGCCGTGATGGGTCTTGGCCTTGGCGCCGTGCAGAACTCGACCGACGCTCTGATCGCCGACTATTTCGGTGGCAAGCAGCGTTCGTTTGTCATGGGCATCTACTCAACCTTTGTTGCACTGGGTGGCATTATCTGGACGATGGTTTCCGGCATCTTGGGTTCTGCCGAGTGGTTCCACAGCTATGCGGCGTACTTCATCATGATCGTGTTTATCGTCATTGAGGCCGTCTGCCTGCCCGAGGGTCATCTTGAGCCCAGGCGTAAGGTCAACGTGTTTGCCAACATGCCCAAAGAGGTCGCAATTATCACGGTCATGAGCTTTGTGTTCGTACTCACGTTCCAGCTCTTTAGCTCCAATGTCTCGCTGCTTGTCGTGGGTCGCGGCTTTGGCGGCACTGTTGAGGCTGGCCTCGCTTCGACCGTCATGACGGTCGCCGGCATTGCGGCTGGCCTTTTGGTGGGCCCGCTGTTTGCCAAGTTCAAGAACCTGTCGATGCCGATCGCGTGGGGCGTGACGCTCGTTGGCCTGGGCCTGACGCTGGTTGCGCCCGCCTTTATGGTGCTGTGCGTTGCGGGCTTTGTCGTTGCGCTGGGCAAGGAGACCTACGTGCCGCTGGAGGGCAATTTTGCCGCCGGCAACTCTGCTCCCGAGGGACGTGCGTTTAACCTCGCCATTGGCATGGCGGGCATCAACTTTGGCATGGCACTGTCTCCCATTGTGTTTGAGGCCGTGACGTCGCCGTTTGGTGCAACGATTGACCAGAAGTTCATCGCCGGCATGATCGTCTGTGCGGCTTGTGTCGTCTTTGGCGCCATTAAGTATCGCAAGCTCACTCCGGCCCAGCTTGCCGAGGCCGAGAAGATGGCGGCCAGCGGCGAGGCGGAGTAACCGCTCGAGTAGTTGCTTTGTCGCCCATCATGTTTTATCGGGGCCGCCGACATATGCCGGCGGCCCTCTTTCTATCAATGGCTTGATAGCTCGCGAAGAGAAGTAATAGCTCCTCGCCTATCGAATGCCGGCGGACGGGGTGCCGGGGCTACAGTCTTCCGAGCGTTTGCAGTCCCGTCGCTCCGTCCGCCGGCATTCGACCGCAACATGTTGGTCAAGCATAATCTTTTGGATTCTTTTGGCGTGAGTGGCTTGGTTTTAGTAGGATTTGTCAGTGGCTTGACTAAGGGGGTTTTATAGCTGCCATGCAGGTAGCCGTGTTGGTAACGTTTTACCGACTTGTCAAATACCCCTCATTTATAATGCGTCTGCAAAATGACTAATTGCTTTGACCTGCTGAAACACTATATGTTGTGTTTGACCTAAAAAAAGAATACAGGATATAGATGCATCTTTGTCGTATGATAGATGGCGGACAGAGAACGAAGACCTTAATTGCCTCTTTTGAACGTGTCCTTGAGCCGCTTGATCGGCTCCTGGGAATGTCCGCATAGAGGCTTATGGTTTATCGAGAACACAGATTGCGCGACGGCGCCGTAAGACAGGGGCAAGCCCTGCCGGGCATCGTTTGGCTCTGAAGCGCAATGAGGCTACGACGCGAAAGAGGCAAGAGGATGAAGATCATCAAGCGCAGCGGCACCGAGGTTGTCTTTGACATCGATAAGATTGTCAATGCCATCCGCGCCGCTAACTTGGAGGTCGAGGAGAGCTCTCGTCTAACCGACCGCCAGGTGGTTTATGCGGCGCAAAACGTCGCCGAGGCATGCGAGAACGCGGGCCACACCGTTTCGGTCGAGGAGATCCAGGATTTGGTCGAGGACGAGATCATGCGTCTCGACTGCTACGAGGTTGCCCGCCACTACATCATCTATCGCTATGTTCAGAGCCTGAAGCGCCAGAAGAACACGACCGATGACAAGATTCTGTCGCTGATCGAGTGCAATAACGAAGAGGTCAAGCAGGAGAACTCCAACAAGAACCCGACCGTCAACTCCGTTCAGCGCGACTATATGGCTGGCGAGATTTCCAAGGACCTGACCCAGCGCGTGCTGCTGCCTCAGGAGATCGTGGATGCCCATAATGAGGGTCTGATCCATTTCCACGATTCGGATTACTTTGCCCAGCATATGCACAACTGCGATCTGGTGAACCTGGAGGACATGCTCCAGAATGGCACTGTTATTTCGGGCACGCTGATTGAGAAGCCGCACAGCTTCTCGACCGCCTGCAATATTGCGACGCAGATTATCGCCCAGGTTGCTTCCTCCCAGTACGGCGGCCAGTCCATCTCGCTGACCCATCTTGCCCCCTTTGTTGAGGTGAGCCGTCAAAAGATTCGTGGCGAGGTCGCCCGCGAGCTCGAGGAGCTCGGCGTTTCCGCATCTCCCGAAAAGGTTCGCGAGGTCGTTGAGGATCGCCTGCGTGACGAGATCCGTCGCGGCGTCCAGACGATTCAGTATCAGGTCGTGACCCTTATGACCACCAATGGCCAGGCGCCGTTCGTGACGGTCTTTATGTATCTTAACGAGGCCCGTACGCCTCAGGAGAAGCACGACCTTGCCATGATCGTGGAGGAGACGCTTCGCCAGCGCTACGAGGGCGTTAAGAACGAGGCCGGCGTGTGGATTACCCCGGCATTCCCCAAGCTTATCTATGTACTCGAGGACGATAACGTTCACGAGGATTCCCCGTACTTCTACCTGACCCAGCTGGCTGCCAAGTGCACCGCTAAGCGCATGGTGCCCGATTACATCTCCGAGAAGAAGATGCGCGAGCTCAAGCTGTCTAAGGGCGAGACCGCCGGCAACGGCGATTGCTACACCTGCATGGGTTGCCGCAGTTTCCTGACGCCCGACCGTTCGGGCAACGGTTTTAACAACGTTGCCAACGCGCTGAACTACGACCCGAACAAGCCCAAGTACTATGGTCGCTTTAACCAGGGCGTTGTGACCATCAACCTGCCTGATGTCGCACTGAGCTCGCACCAGGATATGGACAAGTTCTGGAAGATCTTCGATGAGCGCCTTGAGCTGTGTCACCGTGCCCTGCTGTGCCGTCATGAGCGCCTGATGGGTACACTTTCTGACGCCGCGCCGATTCTTTGGCAATACGGCGCCCTGGCGCGTCTGAAGAAGGGCGAGACGATCGACAAGCTGCTCGTGGGCGGATACTCTACGATCAGCCTGGGCTATGCCGGCCTGTATGAGTGCGTTAAGTACATGACGGGTCACAGCCACACCGAGAAGGAGGGCACGCCGTTTGCCATGGCCGTCATGCAGCACATGAACGACAAGTGCGCCGAGTGGAAGGCCGAAAGCGATATCGACTTCTCGCTGTACGGCACCCCGCTTGAGTCGACGACCTACAAGTTTGCCAAGTGCCTGCAGCGCCGTTTTGGCATTATCCCGGGCGTGACGGACAAGGGCTACATTACCAACAGCTATCACGTCCATGTGTCCGAGGAGATCGACGCATTCGACAAGCTCAAGTTCGAGGGTATGTTCCAGCAGCTTTCGCCGGGCGGGGCCATTTCCTACGTCGAGGTTCCCAACATGCAGGACAACCTTAAGGCTGTCGTTCGCGTGATGCAGTACATCTACGACAACATCATGTACGCCGAGCTCAACACCAAGAGCGATTACTGCCAGGCGTGCGGCTACGACGGCGAGATCAAGATTGTCGAGGACGATGGCAAGCTGGTGTGGGAGTGCCCCAATTGCGGCAACCGCGATCAGGAGAAGATGAATGTCGCCCGTCGCACGTGCGGCTACATCGGCACCCAATTCTGGAACCAGGGTCGAACCGAGGAGATCCGCGACCGCGTGCTGCATCTCTAGTACCGCTTCGGGGCTGAACCGAGAGGGCCGCTTGGGCATTTGCTCGCTATTTCGGACAGTCCTGCGCAAGACGAAGGCCACATTAAGTGGCCTTCTTTGCGTGCGGAACTCATATCGAGCAAAAGCCCAAGCGGCCCTCTCGGTTCAGCCAAGTTGACGTAGCCGGGATGCAGCATGCGGCCTGCTCACTCCTCGAAGTTCTTAGCGGAAATGAGTTGACTTGCAACAACGCTTTGCTTGTGATGACGGTTGAGCTGCAACAAAGTTTTTATTGGACCTCGAACCCTATACTCGATGTTCGCTTCGTTCATTGAGTTACCCTTTGCATGAGGCCGGGACATATCGTCCCGCCCGCAGTTTCGCAGGCCGCAGGCCGAGAATGTTTGAGGACGGGATGATATGTCCCGGTCTCCCGGGAGAGTTACCTATGAACTACGCGAACATTAAGTATTTCGACATTGCTGATGGGGAAGGTGTTCGTACTTCTCTGTTTGTGAGCGGGTGCCGTCGTGGGTGCAAGAATTGCTTTAACTCTGTCGCGTGGGACTTTGCTGCGGGCGAGCCGTTCGATCGCGCCGTCGAGGATAAGATTATCGAGAGTCTCGATCATCCCTTTATCGATGGCCTGACGATTCTGGGTGGCGAGCCTATGGAGCCCGAGAATCAGGCGGGGCTTGTTGACTTTATCGAGCGCGTGCGTGCGGCCTATCCTGCTGGGTCGGGCAAGACCATTTGGTGCTTTACCGGTGACGTGCTCGAGGAGCTTATGCCGGGTGGCCGTCATCATACCGAGGTGACGGACCGTATCCTGGCCTGCCTCGACATGTTGGTGGACGGCCCGTTCGTTCAGGATCTGCACGATATCTCGTTGCGCTTTAGGGGCTCGAGCAATCAGCGCGTGATCGACATGAACGCCACGCGCGCTCGTGCTGCACGTGAGGGCGTTGCGCTTTGCGATGCTGTGGAGCTTTGGCGGGACGATCCGGTCTATTCGACCCATACTATGTAGCTGGCAGAGGTTGCGTGCCGGCGTGGTACCATAGCGCGAACGCGAAATCGAAAAAAGTGAGGCCCAGATGGTCGATCAGGAAAAAGTCGAGACTGCCATTAAGCTGCTGCTTGAAGGTATAGGCGAGGACCCAACTCGTGAGGGCCTGCTGGAGACTCCGGCACGCGTCGCCCGTATGTATGGCGAGATTGCCGGCGGTATGGACCAGAGTGCCGAGGAGCACCTGTCCAAAACTTTTGCCGTCGCTTCGAACGATTTGGTTATCGAGCGCGACATTACGTTCTACTCGCTGTGCGAGCATCATCTGCTGCCGCTTTATGGCAAGGCCGCCATTGGTTATATCCCTAACGGTCGGGTGGCTGGACTTTCCAAGCTCGCCCGCACGGTTGAGGTCTATGCCCGCCGTCTGCAGCTGCAGGAGCAGCTGTGTGCGCAGGTTGCCGATGCTCTCATGGAGTATCTTGCTCCCCAGGGAGCGATTGTGTTGATGGAGGCCGAGCATATGTGCATGACGATGCGTGGCGTGCAAAAGCCCGGCACCAAGACCGTGACGCTCGCTCGCCGCGGCATCTTTGAGACCGACCCCGCGCTCGAGGAGCGATTCTTTAGGATGCTGGACCGCTAACCATGAGAGCCGTTAACGACTTTGCATCGAAGACCGATGAGGGAACGCCGCGTCGCGGTTTTATGGCTTCGGGCCTAGCCCCCTTTGGTGCCATGCCTCGTATCGATTACATCTGTGCCAACGGCCTGTTCCGGCGGCACCTGGGCAACATTGCACAGTTGGAATCGGGGCGTATCTTCTGCCGCCACGGTATTGACCATCTGCTCGATGTCGCTCGCATTATGTGGATCAAGAATCTCGAGGAACAGCTCGAATTTGACCGCGAGGTCATCTACGCCACGGCACTTCTTCACGATATCGGCAAAGATGAACAGTATGAATCGGGTATATCCCATGATGTTGCAAGCGAACGCGTCGCTGATGCGATTCTCGGCGGCATGCCCGATGACGTAGCGTTTGAGCCGGCCGATGCTGCGGCCATTAAGACGGCCATTCTGGGCCATCGAAAGCTGCGCGTGAACAGCCAACCGCTCGAGCGTCTGCTCTATGCAGCCGACAAAGCGTCGCGCGCCTGCTTTGCATGCCCCGCGCGCAATGCTTGCAATTGGAGCGATGATAAAAAGAACCTGTCGATTCGCGTGTAGTTAGTTTGCGCGGTCGGGGTTCTAAACGAAGGAGACGATCGCGATGAGTAACAAGAAACTGCCCGAGAATGCAACCAAGACTGAAGGCGCCGAGCTCGCCCGCCGTGGAAGGGGCGAAATATCCACCGCAGCGGCGGTGCCCCACGTGAGCTATGACGACCTGCGCCATGCTGACCGCATTACTATCGACGGTCTCGAGGTCTTTGCCAACCACGGTGTGTATCCCGAAGAGAACGCGCTGGGCCAGAAGTTCATCGTGTCCTTGGTGCTCTATGCCGACCTGCGTGCAGCAGGGGAGCACGACAACCTGGATGCCTCGATTGATTACGGCTCGGTGTGTCACGATGTCGACGGATATCTGCGCGAGCATACGTTTAAGCTCATCGAGGCTGCAGCCGAGGGTGTGGCCCAGATGCTGCTGCGTCGTTACCCCCTGCTGCTTGGCGTGCGTGTTAAGCTCGATAAGCCTTGGGCTCCCGTCGGTCTTCCCCTGGCAAGCTGCGGCGTCGAGATCGAGCGCGTGCGCTAGTCGACGCTAGAGCTTGTTGAGGGGTGGCCGCTTGAGCCGCTGCGACAGAGCCCTATTGTTGGGGCAGTACGTGTCGAGCAGGGCGTGAAACCGCTGATTGTGGCTTGGCTCGAGCAAGTGGACGAGCTCGTGGGCGACAACCATGTCGAGGCATTCGACAGGGTAGGCGGCGAGCTCGCGCGCGGTGCGAATGGCGCCGGTTTTGGGTGTGCATGAGCCCCAGCGCGTCTTCATACTGCGTACGGAAACGCGGGAAACGGCGATACCCATTGCGATTTCGTATGCATGCACCATATCGCGCAGCGCTGTGGTGACCTCGGATGCATAGAGCTGGTCGATGCGGGTCTGGAGGTCATCGGGCGTCAGGCCGTCGAGGATTGCGCGCCGCTCGGCCTGTAGGCGTTCGTTCGATTTGTCGGCGCCCATAAAACTTGCGAAGGTGGCCTGCTTGGGCCGCGGTGCGGGCGATGCAAAGTTGTGATCGAGCGCATCTTGTACCGTGATGGGCTTGCCCCAAAGCGCAATGATGGACGAGGGACTGAGCGGCTCTCGCGCCGTCGCCTGATGTTGCTCACGCTGGTCAAGTCGGCTGATAATCCAGGCGCTGTTGCGCTTCACAAACGCTTCGATACGCTCGCGGATGGCGCCGAGCGGTGCGCTGGCGTGGGCCTCACCGCTCGATGTGACGCGTAGGTTGAAGTTCTTGACGCGCTTTTTGGTAACGACGACGGGGATGGATGTGCCATCCGGTCGGGATACGGTAATCGTAAATTGCTGCGTCAAAAGCGGTCCTTCAGATTGGGGACGGGCCGGCATGTCGACCGTTCGGCATACCGGCCCGCTCAAGGGATGTGAAATTAATAGCGCTCAAAGAAGGCAAGCGCGTTGTCGCTGCAGAGCTTTTGCATCACGGTCTTGCCAAAATGCTTGGAAAGCATGTTCTGGAACTCGGGCATCTTGCTGGCATCGGAGAGGAAAGCGGGCACCGTGGCACCGTCCCAGTCGCCGCCGAGCGCGATGGCGTCCTCGCCGCCCAGGTCGAGCCAGTGCTCGATATGTGCCGCCAGCTGGTCGAAGGTGACGTCTGCAGCGGTCTCGTCGGTTGCGTCGTTGGAAAGGAACTCGCTGCAGTAGTTGAGGCCGACGATACCGCCCATGTCGCGAATGGTGCGGAACTGGTCGTCGGTGAGATTGCGCTTGACGCCGCAGACGGTGCGGGAGTTGGAGTGGCTGGCGACGAAGGGGCGCGTGGCGTGGGCGACAACCTCGTCAAAGCACTCATCGTTGAGGTGGGAGACGTCGAGTACCATACCGGCGTGCTCCATCTGCGTAAGTGCCTCGATGCCGGCGGCGGTGAGGCCGGCGTGGGTATCGTGCCCGCTCGCGAGCGGTCCCTGCGCGTTCCAGCTGAGTGACGACATAAGCACGCCCAAGCTCTTGAGCACCTCGATCAGCGCGGGGTCCTCGGCAAAGAACGTGGCGTTTTCGATGGTGTGGATGCAAGCGACCTTGCCGTCCTTGAGCGCGGGGCGAATGTCTGCGGCGCTGCGTACATTGACCATGCGGTCGTGGTTGAGCATTGCCTGGCCGCTCATATGCGCCATGATTTGCGCCTGGAAGCGCGCGGCGTGGGCGGCGGGAATCTCGTCGGGGACAAACGTGGCGAAGCACTGTGCCCACGGCGTGTTGCCGATCTTTGCGAGCGAGATGGCGCAGGCGTTGCCCTCGATGAGATCGAAATCTTGCGGATGCGTTTCGTCGCCGGGGAAATAACCGTCGGTGCCGGCGGTAAAGCGCAGGTCGAGATCGAGCGTGGCCCAGCCGATGCGGTCAGCGGTGTCGCAGTGTAGGTCAAATACGGGATATGCCATGGTTCCTCCGGTTGCAGCGTTTCTTTGCAAACTGTCATTGAATTGTATGACTAGGGTATAGTTAGCGCCATATGTTCATGGCGGCCCGCGTTGTGCGCCGCCCTTATTACGGAGGTTACCATGTCCAACCAGGGCAAGAAGGTCAAGACCCATTATCGCGGCACGCTCGATGACGGCACGCAGTTCGATAGCTCCTACGATCGCGGCGAGCCGCTGGAGTTCACCTGCGGCGCCGGTCAGATGATCAAGGGCTTCGACGCCGCTGTTGTCGACATGCAGGTGGGCGAGAAGAAGACCGTGCACATTCCTGCTGCCGATGCCTACGGCGAGCACAATCCCGAGATGGTTATTACCTTCCCGGCCGAACAGGTTCCCAACATCGAGCAGATCGAGAAGGGCATGAAGCTTTTCCTGTCCACGCCGAGCGGTATGCCCGTTCCCGCCGTGGTCATCGACGTAACGCCCGAGGCTGTGACGCTCGACGCCAACCACGAGCTGGCCGGCAAGGACCTCAACTTTGATATCGAGCTCGTCGAGGTCGAGGGTTAGAGCATGCCTGAGCGCTTGGTTTCGACGACATGCTTGGGAAATCTCAACGATCCGTCCTATGAACTCCTGCTTCGCCGGAAGTTGGGCGGCGTCTTTGAAGTTGACGAGCTACTGCTCGATTGGGACCAGGCTGATGTATGCGCGTTTGTGGGCGTGACGGAGCTGGGGCGCACGATCGATGTTCGGCTGGATGCTACCGACGGTGGTCGTCTTGCCGACGGCGACGTGCTCGCCATTGACCGTTCGGGCATGGTGCCCGTGGCGGTTGTCGTGCGCCTGCGCAGCGCCGAGGTTTATTTGGTCGAAGTCGACCGCATGGATCCGATTGCGCTCGCGCATGCGTGCTGGGAGATCGGCAACATGCATGCGCCGCTCTTCCGGGGCGACTCGGACGAGCATACCGTGCGCATGTATACGCCGGTGCAGCCTGTTTTGGGCCGCATGCTCCGGGGTATCGAGGGTGTTCGGCTCTCGGTGGTTACCCGTGAACTCGATACGGACCGGCGCTTTGCGTCGAGTGCGGCGGAGGTCGTCGTTAGCATGGCTCCGGACTTTACCATCGTAAAAAAGACGCGCGGCTAAGCGCGCGTATGCGCAAGACGGGCTTTGAGGGGCGACCAATCAAGGTCCGTCTTGCTGTTGATAGGAGGCTTTGGGGAAGCGTATGGGTCTTGAGGGAATCAAGTTGATTGCATGCGATTTGGACGGCACGTTGCTGCACCCGGGGGAGCGCGAGCCGCGTTCCGAGGCCTTTGAGCTTATCGATGAGCTGCATCGTCGCGGTATCGTGTTTATGCCGGCGAGCGGCCGTCAATATGCGAGCTTACGCTATCTGTTTGCCCCGGTGGCCGATGAGCTCGCCTATGTATGCGAAAACGGAGCCCTGGTGATGAGCGAGGGGCGTGCCGTTGTCAAGCGTTCCATGGAGCGTGGCCTTGCTATGGATATCGCGAATGCCGTGGTTGCGTATCCCCATGCCGACGTGACCCTTTCGTGCGAGGGGCACCTCTACGCCATGAGCGGCAACGATGCGTTCGTCGACCATTTGCGCTATGAGGTCCACTGCGATGTGGCGGTGGTCGACCGTCCCGAGGACATTGACGAGGATATCATTAAGATTGCGTTTCAAACGCCCGAGACAGAGCAGCCGGCGGCGTTGGAGTATTTTGCGCGTCGCTTTAGCGACCGGGTCGATGTGATGACGTCGGGAACCGAATGGACCGACTTTATCGGCTTTGATTCGGGCAAGGGGTCCGCGCTTGCCGATTATGGTCGCGCGCTGGGGATCTCACCTAACGAAATGGTGGCGTTTGGCGATAACGAAAACGACCGCGACATGCTCAACGTGGTGGGCCATCCCTATCTGATGGAGAGCTGCAATCCCAGCATGCGTGGCATCAACGACCGCGTCCGTTACGTGCACACGGTCGAAGAAGAACTGCGCCGTCTGCTCGCCGAGTAGGCATGTCCCAAAATCTACCTACAGTTGGGGCAGAGGCCCTCGAAGATGGTGTAGTGCGACGTGACGTGCCAGCCGATTTGCTCGGACGCTTTGGCGTCGAGCTGGGCATCGAAGGGGAGCGGTACGTCGATGACGCGGCTGCACGAGGTGCAGATGATATGCGCATGCGGCTCGATGGTGCGATCGAAGCGACTCCCGCCCGGCGTCTTGATCGAGAGGATTTCTCCGGCATCTGCCAAGAGATTGAGGTTGCGGTAGACCGTGCCGCGGCTGATCTTGTCATCCTGTTCGCGCACGGCGTTGTAGATCTCGTCGGCGGTGGGATGGTTATAGCTTTGGCGCACGGCGTCAAGAACCAGCTTTCGCTGCTTGGTATTCCTTCTTTGCACCGCCATGCGCCTCGCCTCTTTTCTATCAACGGTCGTAGGTAAATGATACCGTATTTAGCACACAATACTAATAATGAGGACTGAAACCGTCTTCATTGGCAAGTGGGGCTCGGGCCTGGGCATCTACGAGGCGAAAACGCGTTCCCATGCGCTCGTAGGAGGCATGAAGTGCCTCGAGATGAGATAGGATGTCTGCCGGAGCTCCCTGTATCTCCATCTCGACTGAGCCGTCTTCCATGTTACGCACCCAGCCGGTGAGTGCGCGTGCCTGCGCGAGGTTGGTGTTGGTAAAGCGAAAACCAACGCCTTGGACTTGCCCCTCCCAGCGCAGGAAATAGCGCAGGGGAGTGTCTTGAGTGGCCTCGTCGCTTGCGAGCACAGTAAGCCTGCGGCGCAGCTCGAGCTCGACGTTTGATGGTTTTTGAGGCTCTCGACTGCCGCCGGTGACGCTGGAGAAGAACGTATCGAAGAAGCCCATCGCTATGCCTGCTTGCCTGCGTCGGCCGGGAAGGTTATGCCGGCCTGCTGGCGCACGGCATCCATGATGCGCAGTGAGACGAGCGTGACATCGCGGTAGTGGCCAAGCTCGTGGCGTCCCGCCGGGGTCTCCCAAATCTCTTCTTTAACGTTATCGATGCCGCCGATGGCGGTGATAAAGTCTGTGAGTTCGTATTCCATAGTGTTGCTCGATTTGGGTAGGTCGAGCACGCGGCCGTTGTCGCCCTGTCCGCGCGGCGCCTCGGTCGCCGAGCCGCGTACGACATCGCCGCGATAGTCGATACGGACGTTGCGGGGCGTGGACAGATGGTCAATCTGGATAGTGCCACGCTCGCCTTCGATCTGCGAGGGAAGCAGGTCATTCGTAATTTTGGAGTGCGCGAGCTCGACGGAGATACGGCCACCGCCGTAGCTGGCGAGGATGGAACCGCAGCCGTCGATGGGGCCGTGCGTGAGCTGTCGCGTGGTGGGGTCGAGCAGAGTAGCCATGCTCGTAAGGCCGGAGGGCATGCCGAAAATCTCGACCATGGGCTCGACGGTGTAGACGCCAATGTCCATGAGGGAACCCGAGGCCATATTGCAGTCGAAGATATTGGTGGCGCGTCCCGCGAGAATCCCGTTGTAGCGCGAGGAATATTTGCCAAAGCGCAATGAGGCGCGGCGGATGGGCGCAATCTCGCCCAGGGCGTCCTCGATGGCGTGGAAAGCGGGATCGTGGAGGGGGCGCATGGCCTCGAGGGCCACGACACCTGCTGCCTCGGCAGCGCGGAAGACTTCCAGCGCCTGCGCCTCGGTGGCGCAGAAGGGCTTCTCGACGATGACGTGCTTGCCACCGGCGATGCAGGCGAGCGCCTGCTCGTAGTGGAGCGCATTGGGGCTGCCGATGTAGACGGCATCGACGTCGGCAGCGGACGCAAGCTCGTCAAGCGCGGTGAAGTTACGCTCGCCACCGTGCTTGGCGGTGAAGGCGGCGCCGCGATCTACATCGCGCGAGAGCGTGCCCACAAACGCAGCTTGGTCGTTGGCGTTGACGACCTGGATAAAGTCGTCGGTAATCATGGATGTGCCGATGGTCGCTATACGCAGCATGTATCCCCCTCGTGCCGTTCGGTTTACAGGATGAGTGTAGCGCGAAGGGGTTGGAAATAGCGTGCGAAAACGCCGCTACAGGTCGCTCTCGTTAAAGCCGGCGTCGATATCGAGGTTGCTGCCGTCGGCCGCCGTGGTGGCAAGCTCGTCGCAGCGCTCGTTGAGCTCATGGCCGGCGTGGCCCTTAACCCAGATGAACTCCACTTTGTGCTTGCTCTTTGCGGTGAGCAGGCGCTCCCACAGATCGCGGTTCTTGACAGGCTGCTTGTTGGCAGTCTTCCAGCCGCGTTTCTTCCATCCGTCAATCCAGTGCTTGTTGAAGGCGTTGACGACGTACTGCGAATCGGAATGGACTTCGACGTCGCAGGGGCGGTTGAGTGCCTCGAGCGCCACGATGACCGCCATGAGCTCCATGCGGTTGTTGGTGGTCTTGGCGTAGCCGCGCGAAAGCTCGGAGGTGAAGGTCTTGCCGGCGGGGTTGGTGTATTTGAGCACGGCGCCGTAGCCGCCGCGTCCCGGATTTGATCGGGCCGAGCCGTCGGTATAGATGATGACCTTCACATGGTTCCTTTCGTTGGGTATGTTTCGTGCGAGTGACCATTGTAGCGCCATGCCCGCCGGGGACTAGCAATCTACGATTTCTACCCCGTCTTCCGACAGTTGGTTGGCATGGATGATGCGGTTGAGCTCGTCGAGGTATTGCTGCAAGAGGGGAGAGGGCTTGCGATCGTCGTGCATGATATAGCCTACGTGCATCGTTGGGGCGTCTACTAACGGGATCGATGCCATACCCCATTGCATTTCATTGGAGAGGACACCGGTCGACAGGGTGTAACCGTTCGACGTGATAAGTAAGTTGGTAAGTGTTCCACGGTCCGAGATTCGTATGTTGCGGTCGCAAGGGATATAGCTAAAAGGTTCCTCGGCGTAATAGAAGGAGTTCGAGGTTCCCTGCTCAAAGCTGTAGCGCGTATAGGGCGTGAGGTCGGCAAGGGACAGCTGAGGGCGGCGTGCGAGCGGGTGACGCTCGCTAACGAACACGTGGACTTTCGCATCAAAGAGGGGATGAAAGCTCGCTCGGGCATCGGTAAAGGCCTTCTGCAAGACACGGGTATTAAAGTCGTCCAGATAGAGGATGCCGATGTCGCTGCGAAACGCGCGCACGTCGTCGATGATCTGCGCTGTGGTGGTCTCGCGCATGATGAACTCGAACTTGCTGTCGCGGCAGCGCTCGACCACGTTGACAAAGGCCTCGACCGAAAAGGCGTAGTGTTGGGCCGAGATGGCAAGGCGGGCTTGCGGGGTGCCGCCGTCCTCGTAGCGCGCCTCGAGCATATCGGCCTGCTCTACGACCTGGCGTGCATAACCCAAAAGCTCGGTGCCGTCGTTGGTGAGTGCAACACCGCGGCTAGAGCGCGTAAAGATTTCGATATGAAGTTCCTGCTCTAGGCTTTTGACGGCATTGGAGATATTGGACTGTGCCGTATAGAGGCGCTGGGCTGCGGCGTTGATCGAACCGGACTCTGCAACGGCGATCAAAAAGCGAAGCTGCTGGAGGGTCATCGGCGCCCATCCTTTCGAGTGTTATCTACAAAACCGATAACAGGTTAGCGCTTTTAAGTGATTGACCCGGGGAGACGATGCTCGTACTATTCAAAACACACAAAGGCGGTAGGTAATTAAGCCAACCACGGAACCGGGATGCGAAAGGAGGCCCGCATATGAACTGCTTGCCAAGACGAATGCCGGGCTCCTGTTTGCGCCCGTTGGCGTGATCAGGAGACAGCGACTTATTTCTCTTACTCTTATTACTTTTGTTCGATCAAGGAGATCATCATGAGCCAGTTTATCAACAACCCCGAGCACACCTTTGGTTTCGATACCCTGCAGCTGCACGTTGGCCAGGAGAGCGCCGATCCTGCATCCGACTCCCGCGCCGTGCCTATCTACCAGACCACGAGCTATGTGTTCCGCAATTCCCAGCACGCCGCCGACCGCTTTGGTCTTGCCGACGCCGGTAACATCTACGGCCGTCTGACCAACTCCACCCAGGGCGTCTTCGAGGACCGTATCGCCGCACTCGAGGGTGGCGTTGCTGGCCTCGCCGTCGCCTCTGGCGCCGCTGCCATCACCTATACCCTGCAGGCACTCGCCCAGGCCGGTGACCACGTAGTGGCTCAGAAGACCATCTACGGTGGCTCCTACAACCTGCTGGAGCATACGCTCTCCCAGTTTGGCGTCGAGACCACGTTTGTCGATGCCCATAACCTGGAAGAGGTCGAGGGCGCCATCAAAGACAACACCACAGTCGTCTATCTCGAGACGCTCGGCAACCCCAACTCCGACATCCCCAACATCGACGCCATCTCCGAGATCGCCAAGAAGCACGGTCTGCCGGTTGTCGTCGATAACACCTTCGGCACCCCGTATCTGTTCCGTCCGCTGGAGCATGGTGCCAACATCGTCGTCCACTCCGCAACCAAGTTCATCGGCGGCCACGGCACCTCGCTGGGCGGTGTGATCGTCGACGGCGGTAACTTCGATTGGAAGGCGAGCGGAAAGTACGCCCAGATCGCTGAGCCCAACCCCTCCTACCACGGTGTTTCGTTTGCCGAGGCTGCCGGTCCCGCCGCCTTCGCAACCTATGTCCGCGCTATCCTGCTGCGTGACGAGGGCGCCTGCATCAGCCCGTTCAACGCCTGGGTCCTGCTCCAGGGCACCGAGACCCTGTCGCTGCGCGTTGACCGTCATGTCGAGAACACCAAGAAGGTCGTTGAGTTTCTGGCTGGTGACAGCCACGTCGCCAAGGTGAACCACCCGAGCCTGCCTGAGCACCCCGATCACGAGCTCTATCAGAAGTACTTCCCCAACGGCGGTGCTTCGATCTTTACCTTTGAGATTAAGGGTGGCCAGGAGTCAGCTTGGAAGTTCATCGATCATCTGCAGGTGTTCTCGCTGCTCGCCAACGTGGCCGACGTCAAGTCGCTCGTCGTGCACCCGGCTACCACCACGCACTCCCAGCTCTCTGCCGAGGAGCTCGCCGAGCAGAACATCACGCCCTCCACGATCCGTCTTTCCATCGGTACCGAGAACGCCGAGGATATCATTTGGGATCTGAAGCAGGCCTTCGCCGCGCTGGACGAGTAAGGCGACTTGTGCAA
>DBFBFY010000076.1:0-7790 GCA_048201615.1 Collinsella sp. | reverse complement strand
GAAGGAATGGAGTGCGGGCCGACAGAACGGTATCCGCGGATATGAGACTGAGCCGAAGGCGTCGATGACATGCCGGGGCGGACCGGGACGGGTTAACGGCAGGCCCCGCCGACCGATTGCAAGCGGTCGGCGGGGCCATTGCGGCTCTTGACAGCGGATTGGGTCATATGAGCGAAAGCCGGCTATGGCCTTATGCATCAATCTTTGGCTGCTGAAAACTCCGTTTTTTGCACGTCGCCCCAAGCACCACCCTCACCCAGCGGCTGATCCGCCGAAGACCGGACATCGCAGGGCCCGCCATCAGTTTACTTTTAGGCACACTCCGCAGGACGCAAGAAGCCCTCGCCGCACCCCACATTAGGCGCGAAGCGTACTTTAGTCCCTTCAGCCCCAATCCCTGAAGACCGAGGACGAAGGGACCCGACGGGTTTCCCTCTGAATGCATTCCGCAGCACGAAGCCCTTTCCAAACGCGCGAAGCGCGCCATTAATTCCCCCAGCAGTAATCCACTGAAGACCGGACATCGCAGGGCCCGCCATTAGTTTACTTTTAGGCACACTCCGCAGGACGCAAGAAGCCCTCGCCGCACTCCACGCTATGCGCGAAGCGCGCCTTATTCCCTTTAGCTTTAACCCCAGAAGACCGAGGACGAAGGGATCCGATGGGTTTCCCTCTGAATGCACTCCGCAGCACGAAGCCCCCTTATCCGCAGCTCCGAAGGAGCAGGATAAGGGGGCTTCAAGTGCGAGGACGCATTCAGAGGGAAACCCATCGGGTCCCGGTGAGAGCCACAGGGCTATCGATTACCCCGTGTTCTGCAATCCTGCCGAGACGCCGGTCACAGTCGAAAGAATCAGGCTCATGTACTCGGCCTTCTTCTCCTCGGCCATCTCGTCCTGGTTCATACGCACCTCGCGAAGGGCGCGGACCTGGGCGATGGACAGGGCGTCGACGTAGGGGTTACGCACGCGAACGGCGCAGCCGAGCACGCGACGACGCTGCAGCGGCCATTCATCACCGACGATGGCAAGGACCCACTTACGGGTGAGCTGCATCTCGGTAAAGACCTTCTTGGACAGATCATCGCGGTCGCCCAGATGCAGATACATCTTGGCGATGCGCTGATCGGTCTTAGCAATCGACATCTCGATGTTGTCGATAAAGGTGCGGAAGAACGGCCACTCCTGGTAGGCAGCCTTGAGCTGGTCAAGATCGCCAAGCTGCTCGCAGGCGGTGCCCAGACCGTACCAAGCGGCCAGGTTAATGCGCGCCTGGCTCCAGCTGAAGATCCACGGGATGGTACGCAGGTCATCGAGCGACTTGGCGCCCAGACCGCGCTTGGCGGGACGCGAGCCGATCGGCAGCAGACCGACCTCGGTCAGCGGCGTCACGGTCGAGAACCACGGTGTAAAGTCCTCGGTGTTCAGCAGGTCCAGATAGCGTTCGTGGCTTGCAGTGTTGAGCTTCTCGGCCATATCCCAGAACTTCTGCGTGGTCTCGGTGTTGGTCTTCTCGACACTCGGGGCCGACTGCAAAAGCGTTGCGGCGGCAACGGACTCAACATGGCGCTGAGCCAGCGTGCGGTTGCCGTAACGGGCAAAGATGACTTCGCCCTGCTCGGTAAGCTTAAAGAAGCAGTTGACCGAACCCTTGGGCTGCGCCAGCACGGCCTTGTTGGCCGGGCCGCCGCCACGGCCCACGGCACCGCCGCGACCGTGCATGAGCACCAGGTCGATATCGTTCTTCTCTGCCCACTTGGCGATGCGCTCCTGCGCGGAGTGCAGCGCGAGCATGGCCGTGGTAGGACCGGCATCCTTGGAAGAGTCGGAATAGCCCAGCATGACCTCCATGCGGCGGTTGGTCTGGGCAAGGCGCTTTTGCACCACGGGCAGCGTAAGCATCTGATCGAGCACGTCGACGCAGCCCTCGAGGTCCTCGAGCTGCTCGAACAACGGGATCACGTCGAGCTCGGGGACATCCTCCTCGTGTGCAAAGGACAGGTGCGCCAGCTCAAAGACGTCGGCCACATGCTGAGCGCTCTTGGTAAACGAGATGATGTAGCGGTGCGCCATCTTCTTGCCGTAGCGCTTTTGGATGGAGCCGATAGCGCGGAAGGTATCGATGACCTCGCGCGTCATGGGCTGCAGGTCGCCATGGATACCGTTCTCGTGGATATCCTTAAGGGCGCGGGCATGCACCACGGAGTGCTGACGGAACTCCATCTCGACCATATGGAAGCCGAAGGACTCGACCTGCCAGATGATGGTTTGGACCGGGCCGTAGGCAGCACGGACGGCACCGCAGGCGGCCAGCGAACGCTGGACGACGCGCAGGTCATCCAGGAACTCGTCGGCGCTGTGGTACATGGTGTCGGTGATACGACGGACGGTGGCGTTCAGGCGGTCGGCCATGACGAGCATGACGGCGCGATGCGGCTCGTGCTCGGAGATCAGCTCGGCGCGGGCCGTGTAACGAGGGCTCATCTCGACCTGATGGTTCCACAGGTTAATGAGCTCGGCCGACGGCTTGCTGTAGGTAGCCTCGAGCGTGAGGTTGCGGCCGATGTGGCGGCACTTGTCCTCGAGCTTGAGCACCATGTGCGTAAAGTACTTGGCGGCGACCTCACGGCTCACCTTGGCGGTGACGTTGGGGTTACCGTCGCGGTCGGAACCGATCCAGCTGCCGGGATGGAAGAACGCCGGGCACAGCGGCGGCACAGTACCGGCCTTGTCGCCCAGCACCCAATCGTCAAAACGACGATAGATAACGGGGATAACGTCGAACAGCGTGTTATCGAAGATGTCGATGATGGTATCGGCTTCCTCGACCGGCGTGGGCTTCTTGAGCGCGATGGGACTCGTACGCACCAGGGCGTCGATCTCCTGCAGCATATGGCGCTCGTTCTCCACCAGGTCGGAGCCGCCCAGACGCGGACGCTCCTCCAGCAGGTTGGAGATACGGCGGATCTTGCCCTCGACGGCCTTACGACGGGCCTCGGTGGGATGTGCGGTAAAGACAGGGTGGAACTCGAGCTTGTCGAGCAGCTCGTTGGCACCCTCGACACCCAGCTCATTCACCAGCTGGTGATAGGCAACGGTAAGCTCGTTGGCAGGATCGACCTCGGTATCGGTCGACGCACCGGCCTCGCGCTCGCGCAGCTGCGCCACACGGTAGTTCTCCTCCGACAGGTTTGCCAGATGGAAAAAGCTCGTAAAGGCGCGAACGATGACCTGCTGCTTATCGAGCGGCAGGCTGTCGATCAAATCGACGACCTCACGAAATGCCACGGCAGTGGGCTCGTCGGCGGTGGGCACGCCCTGCTCGTCGACGGCTTCGTCGGCAGCGCAGGTACCGGGGTTGCCGGCATTGACCACAATCTCGGCTGTCAAAATCTTGTCGAACAGGTCCGCGATCTCGGGATCATACTCGCTAAGCACACGGCGCTCCAGGCGCAAGAACAGCGCCAGATTGTCGCGCAGCTCCTCGGGGATCTCGATCTCGGCGAGACGCTCCCTGGACTCGGCATTCGAGCCGATTCGGTTAACGAGGCGGTTGACCACGGCAGCGACGCGCGCCGCGGCTTCGGGTACAGACTGGTTGCTTAGGTTCTCAGCCACGTTTCCTCCCATTCCTCCTTCTATGCACGTAACATGCGGTATTCATTATAGGCGCTTGAGAAATACTTTCGACACTGATTGCGCTTTACCACACAAAAGTATTTTCTGCATTGCAAAGGTTTTTGCCCTAAATGGTCGTATTTCTCGGTGGGCGGCATACGTAAACGGGGGCATTCCGCATAAAAGCGAAACACCCCCGTAACAATCGCTCTCCATGAGCAGGGCACGTTAGCAGGCCCGAAGCTCAAAAAGATGCGCTACAGGCGCTCGCGAACCGCCTCGACGACGTTGTCCAGATCGGCGAGCACCTCGTCATGGCTCTGCATGTCGCGCACTTTGACCTTGCCGGCGGCAAGCTCGTCGCCACCCAGGACCAAGATGAGCTTGGCGCCTACCTTATCGGCTTGCTTAAACTGGGCCTTGAGCGAACGACCCTGATAGTCGGCCTCGGTCACGATACCTGCGGCGCGAAGCTCCTGCGTAATGGCAAAGACGTTCTGACGCAGCTCCTTGCCGGCGTTGGCGACATAGACGCACGGGGCCTCATCGGCACCCAAATCGCTGCCAAAGGCCTGCAGGGCCAGCAGGGCGCGCTCAAAACCGACAGCAAAGCCGACGCCCGCCGTGGGCTTGCCACCCTCGAGCTCGACCAGGCCATCGTAGCGGCCGCCGCCGCCGATGGAGCCGACGCCGGCGCCAGGGGCCTCGACCTCAAAGACAGTACGGGTGTAGTAGTCCAGGCCGCGCACCAAGGTGGGATCCTCGACATACTCGATACCGGCGGCATCCAGATAGCGCTTGACCTGCTCGTAGTGCTCGCGGCACTCATCGCACAGGTTGTCACCCATCAACGGAGCCTCGGCCATGATCTCGCGGCAGTGGTCGTTCTTGCAGTCAAAGGCACGCAGCGGGTTGAGCTCGGCGCGCTCGCGGCACTCATCGCACATCTCGTCGGCGTGATCGAGGATGAACTGCTTAACCTGCTCGCGATAAGCCGGACGGCACTGGGCGTCACCCATCGAGTTGATGAGCAGACGAAGCTTGGAAAGATCGAAGCCCAGGCGCTTGTAGAACTCCATGAGCATGATGATGCACTCGGCGTCTGCCGCCGGATCGGGAGCGCCGAGCCACTCGATGCCCACCTGGTGGAACTGGCGCAGGCGGCCCTTCTGGGGACGCTCGCCGCGGAACATGGCCTCGGCGTAGTACGCCTTAAACGGCGTGGAGCCCTGGGGCACCAGGTTGTTCTCCACGACGGCGCGCACCACGCCGGCCGTGCCCTCGGGGCGAAGCGCCAGGCGCTGCTTGGGCTTGAGTTTGGTGTCGGTGCCCTCGGTAAAGACGCGCTCCAGGTTGGCACCGCTGAACACGCGGAACATTTCCTTGCGCACGACGTCGGTCGACTGGCCGATACCGTGGACAAACACGTCCACCTGCTCGATCGCGGGCGTCTCGATGGGTTTAAAACCAAACGGCTCGAACACGCCGGCCGCAATCTGCTGCATCTTTTGCCAGGCGCGCATCTCGGCGCCGATAAGGTCGCGGGTTCCCTCCGCCTTCTGTGCCTGCATGGGCAAACACCTTTCTTTTGTATCGCGTCATAGGTAGTGGACATTATACGGCACAAAGCAGCAACGCGGCGGCGCGCCTGACCGAACGAGGGTATGGGGAATCGTTCGGCCAGACGCGCCGCCGCTGTTTGTGATCCCTTTTCCTCCGTCCCCTTCGGATCACGTGATTCCTTGGGGACGGAGGAATAGGGATCGTCCTTTGGCCTGCGGCGACCTTGGAAACCGAATGATGGTACGAGCATCCATTCGGCTCCCAAGACCGCCGCGGGCAGAGTTGGGTGAGCCGGCAAACGCGGCAGCGTGCTTACTCCCCCGCCACGCTCGCGCGCAGCTTGGCGGCGATGGGCTCGGATACCAGCAGGAACACGAGCATGACCACGGAGCACGCCAAGCACACGATCCAGGTGCTCGCAAAGGAGCCCGTGGCGTCGAACAGCACGCCCGAGACAATGGCGCCCACGGTGCCGCCGACCATCTCGAGCGAGGTGATGGTACCCGTGACCTTGCCGAGGTCGGCCATGCCAAACTGCTTGGACGCGGATGGGCAGCGCCGCCACCATGCAGATAGCCGCGAGCACCAGGAAGGCGGAACGCCAGCCAACGCCCACGATAAGCGAGCTCACGATGGGAGACAGAATAGCGCCGCCAAAGCCCGAGCCCGAAAGTGCGATGGAAATGGCAAGGCCTCGCTTGGCGGTAAACCAGTTGGCGGTCACTAGGCTGATGAGCAGGCGGGTCGAGGCCACAGCGAAGCAGCCCGAAACGGCAAAGAGCACGTAGACCTGCCACAGCTCACCGACAAAGCTCATGCTGGCAAGAACGGCAGAGGTAGCGATAACGGTGAGCGAGCCCAATACGCGGCCACTCACCTTATCGGCAACATGGCCAATGACAAGCGATCCGATAACGCTCACCACGGTAGAGATCGCATTGGAGATGTTGTACTGCGCAAGAGATATTCCCAAGTCGCTGACGATGAGCGGCTGGAACAGGCTCATGCAGTTGACGAAAATCGTGTAGCACGTGGCCATGATCACGAAGCCGGAGGCCACCACGAGCCAGCCGGGGAAGAACTTACGCTGCTGGGGCATACTGCTCCTTATTTAACAAACGAATAGCCGGCGCCGGGCGCCGGTAGTGCCCAAGATTGCCTTGAAAGACAAGGGCATAGGCCTTACGGCCATGCCCGCAGGCTTGAAAGGCAAGGTTGGGTGCTACCGGTGGTCGGCGATATAGCCCAAAGCGACGGCGGTATAAGCCGCAGCACCGAGCGGCAGCTCGGCATCGTTAAAACGTGCCTTGGGATGGTGCTGGGCAAAGTGTTCGTCCGTGTCGGTTACGGCCGCGCCCACGGTAAAGTACGCACTCGGAATCTCGCTCGAGATAAGCGCGAAGTCCTCACTCGCCATGGCATGGAAAAGCGGCAAGAAAGCCGCCTTGGGCAGCACTGCGCCCACGTAGCCAAGCGACACCTGAGTCATATCGCTGTCGAGTACAAGCGGCGGAACATCCGAAAGCGTCTCGATGGTCGCCGACGTACGATATGTTGTGGCAACGCCGTTTACGACCTCCGCGATGCGGGTCTTGAGGTGCTCCATGAGCTCGACGTCAAAGCCGCGCAGCGTGCCTTCGAGCACGCAGGTATCTGGGATGACGTTGGCCGCTTGGCCACCGGCAAACTTACCCACGGTCAGTGCGACCTCCTTGGCCGCCGGCACTTCGCGAGCGATAAGCTCCTGGAGCGCCAGATGCACATGCACGCCGGCCGTGATGGGGTCGATGCAAATCTCGGGGCTCGAGCCATGGCCGCCCTTGCCCTGAAGCGTGATACGAAAACCGTACACGCCCGAGAGCGCCGGGCTGCCGTAGAGCACCAGGCCGAGCGGCGACTGGCTATTGACATGCATGGCAAAGGCGACCTGAGGACGCGGGTTCTGCAGCAGACCGTCGGCGATGGCGGCGCGGGCACCCTCAAAGGTTTCCTCGCCCGGCTGGAACAGCAACTTGACCGTAGCGTTGGCATCAACAAGCTCTGCCTCGCGCGCTTTGAGCATACGAGCCGCACCAAGCAGCGCCGTCGCGTGCATATCGTGACCGCAAGCGTGCATGCAGCCGTTGGTGGATGCAAAGGGCTCGCCGGATTCCTCGGCAACGGGCAGGGCGTCCATGTCGCCACGCAGCATGATGACCGTACCGGCCTGCTCATTCGTGCAGATGCCATTGCCTTGGGCCGCGGCGGCACCGGCGCCGACAAGGCCCACAACGCAGGAACCATCGACGAGCGTAGCAAATGGGATGTCCATCTCGGTCAGGCGCGCTTGGATATACGTAGAGGTCTGCGGGAGGCTATTACCGAGCTCGGGCATCTGATGTAAATCGTGTCGCCACGCAGCGAGCTCGTCTGCAAAAGCCTGAGCTTCTGCAACAAGACCGTCACCGATAGCGGTCTGCGCCGCCGCGGTGGCCTTGGGCGCTGATTGCGGTTGAAGATCGGACAGTGCTGGTGCCATAGATGCCCTCCAGTAACGTTTTTGCAGCAAGCACTTTGATAGCGTAAAGTGCAAGGTACTACTTTAAGGGCGACGCATAAAAAATGCCGCCC
>DBFBFY010000075.1:0-9582 GCA_048201615.1 Collinsella sp. | reverse complement strand
GAAGGAATGGAGTGCGGGCCGACAGAACGGTATCCGCGGATATGAGACTGAGCCGAAGGCGTCGATGACATGCCGGGGCGGACCGGGACGGGTTAACGGCAGGCCCCGCCGACCGATTGCAAGCGGTCGGCGGGGCCATTGTGGCTCTTGACAGCGGATTGGGTCATATGAGCGAAAGCCCGCCAGAGCGAGCAAGGTGCCTTGAAACGAGGCGGCATTGACCTTTTGGTCATGCCGCCGAAGTTGAAAGGCAGATTGCCGCTCTGGCGGGCTTGCAGCGTCGAGCCGTTACGCGGTTTGGTAAAACCGCGTAACTTACATCACCATAACGTAGCGTGATCCCACGTAGTACTGCTTACCCATCAGAACCGGCTCGCCATTGGGACCGGTAAAGCTGGCACGCAGGTTGAGCAGCGGATCGTGCGGAGCAATGCCCAACTCGGCCGCCTGCTCGGCATTGGCACGAACGGCCTCGGCCGTGCGGTAGCCAACTGAGACAATCGGCGTTCCGCCAACACGCTCGACCTCGGCAAAAATCGACTTGTCCTCAAGATCGGCCGTCAACAGCTCACGGTAGGCGTCAAACGGCACAAAGATGTTCTCCTCAAAGATGGGCTCGCCGTCGGCCGTACGCACGCGCTTGATGTGCAACAGCAGCGCGTCCTTCTGCAGGCCAAAGAACTCCATCTCGTTTTGACGTGCCGGCACAATCTGGCGATCGACCACATGTGCGCCGGCCTTCATGCCATTGTCGGCACACAGCGCGGTAAACGTCTGCAGCGTCGAGGCGTGGAACTGACGATTGATGTGCGGCGTGGAGACAAAGGTGCCGCGGCCCTGCTGCTTAACCAGGTAACCATCGGAGCACAGCTCCTCGACAGCGCGGCGCACCGTAATACGGCTCACTTCGTACTGCTCGGCAAGCTCAAGCTCGGACGGAATACGCTCCTTGGGCGCATAAACACCTTTCTCGATCGCATCCTTGATTTCGTCGTAAATCTGCTGGTAAAGCGGTGCATTTTTGGGCGCAGGCATATCTAATCACTCTTATCGAAATATTGAAATAACTAATACGTATATAACGTCTAGTTTCATGTTACCTCATATTGATAAAACGATACACCCTCCCTACCAAAAAGCGACAGCTTCATTTTGGTAGGTTTTATCTGGGCAAACGAGAGCCTCCCGAAAGCAGCGAGGCTTTCGGGAGGCTCAAGCGGACAGGATTGCACCAGGCCGGCAAAATGCCAAAACCCTACCTGCCGTCGTCCTGCTGCAGGCTGTCCTGCTCGCTGAGGCGCGCCTGTCTGCTGGCCATGCGCGCGGGCTTGTCGGGATCGGGAACGGCCGTGGGCATGGGCTCGTCGACATGGCCGCCCCACCAGCCGCCCACAAAGTTGAGCGTGTGGAACACATTGATCACGGCGCCGGGATCAATGTCGCACACCAGCTTGATAATGTCCTGGCTCTCGTAGGTCGATACAACGGCGTGCAGCAGGTACATCTTCTCGCGGCTGTATCCGCCAATGACCTCGGCACAGCTAATGCCATGCTGAAAATGGTCAACATAGGCGGTCATGACCTCGTCTGCCTTACGCGTCGTGATCTGCAGCGTCACACGGTCGTAGCGACGATAGAAGCTGTCGATGGTCTTGGTCGAAATAAACTGGAACACGATGGAGTACGCCGCCTTGTCCCAGCCAAACATAAAACCAAAGATCGCCAAGATAAAGCAGTTGAAACCAAAGATGACGCCCCAGATAGTCTTGCCCGTGTGGTTGGAGACCCACAGCGCGATAAAGTCGGTGCCGCCGGTGGATGCGCCGGACTTAAGCGCGATGGCAGCGCCCAGACCCGAGACCACGCCGCCAAAAATGATGAGCATGATCTTGTCGCCCAAAAACGGAGCGAAGTGAAAGACGTTGAGGAACAGCGACGAGAGCACGACCTGCATCATCGAGAAGATGACGAAGCGCTTGCTAATGCCGCTCCAGCATAGGAGCGCCACGGGGATGTTGAGTGCGAGCATGCCGAGCGAGATGTCGATATGAACGCCGCCCAGCGAGGTAACGCGATCGAGCAGGACCGCGACGCCGGTGAGACCGCTCGGGAGCAGGTCGGCGGGCTGAATGAACGCCTGGATCAGAAACGTTTGAAGAATGGCGGATATGGTGACCGCCACAGCGGTAATGGCGCGGCGGACGATGGTAAGGCGGCCGAGCACGAGCACGCGGTCCGTGAGCTGATCGATGGCGTTCGCCACGTAGGCTCCTTTCGAAGGCAAATCTAGTTGTGAGGCATGTCGGCGATTGTAGCACGGAGCGTGCGAGGGCGCTTCAATTCGCCCTCCCTCGACAACCAAAGCGGGACCAACAACCCCCACGACCAAAGGCCCAAATTACAAGTGAGTAGACTTTTTATGATCTGCCGAGCACGCCCAAAACCGCCAACTCTGTGACCTGCGGTTTTACAAAGGAAGATATGCATTGTGCTCGGCCTGCGCCAAAAAGTCTACTCACTTAGCCCGAATCGAAGCCAAACGGATCAAAATCGAAACCAAATTGAGCCAGTCCACCGCAAAAAACGTTTGAACCCGTGCTTCTCGCGGCGGATTGACACTACAAAGCGGCCAAAATGTCGGTCAGGTTGTCGATGACGACGTCGGCGGCGGACTGGTCCAGGTTAACGCCCTCGTGCGGACGCAGCGCCAGGACGCGGGCGCCGGAGCGCTTGCCAGCCTCGATCCCCATCGGCGAATCCTCGATAACCAGGCACTCGGCAGGCTCCACCCCCAGCGCCTCCATGGCGCGCAGGTAGATCTCGGGGTCGGGCTTAAACGCACTGCACTCATGACCGCTGATGGTGTAATCCAACACGTCGGCGATGCCGGCGATATCCACCAGCTCGTCGATCAGCTCGCGATAGGACGAGCTCGCGATAGCACATTTCACGCCGCGCTCGTGCAGCTCGCGCATCACCGGCTCCGTCTGCTCGTTGAGCAGCTCGGCATACGGAACGGGGTGATCCGGGCTGTAGACCTGCTTGTACTCCACGCGCAGGCGCTCGCGCAGCTCAACATCGTCGGGCACCAGCGCCTCCCAAATGGCCGGCTCGTTAGACCCCGAAAGATCGGGAATCTCGTCAAAGTGAAAGCCCTTCTCCTCCATAAACGCCACGCGACGACGGTTGTAGAACCACTCGGTATCGACCAGCACGCCGTCCATATCAAACAGCACTGCCTTGATCATACGCATCTCCTCCCACCTGCCAAAAAGGGACAGGTTTATTTTGGTAGGTTTTATCTGGGGTTTTGCGACGCGACAGACACGCCCTCCCCAGAGCAAAAAAGGGGACGGGGCGCAAACCCCATCCCCTTTCAATCAACCCGTAAGGTCTACTTACTTGTGATTAGTAGGAAAGCTTCCACATGTAGCGACGCATGGTCAGCGGGTGCTGACGGGCCTCGGCGATCTGGTTGCCGTACTCGCGCATAACGGCGAGGTGCAGCAGCGGGTTGAAGTAGGTGACAACGCTCGCGGGCACGGCGTCGGCCAGGCCGTAGTCCTTGGAGTCGATCAGAGCGACCTTGGCGCCCATGCGCTCGAGGAAGGTGAGGGCGCGGGCGTCCATCGGACGGGTAGCGCCATCGGACATGAGGAAGACGTAGGGCTTACCCTCGGTGGAAACCTCGAACGGGCCATGGAAGTACTCGCCGGTGTTGTAGGCAGCGGCGTCGATCCACTGCATCTCGGTGAACAGGAAGGCGGCGTTAGAGTAAGCCATCTTCTCGGAGGCACCGGAAGCCATGAAGTAGATCATCTTGTCGTCCTTGAAGTCCTCGGCGAACTTCTTGGCGAGCTTCTTGCAGTGCTGAGCGGCGTTCTCGCAGAGCTCGAAGACGTTGGTGAGGCCGGTGATCATGTCCTCGTAGTGGTCATAGCCCTCGGTCTGCTGAAGGATCTCGAGAGCAAGAGCGATGGCATAGCCGGGCTTCTCGCACTTGGCAGCGTAGTTGGCGTGGAAGCCGTGAACGATAACGTGGTCGGCGTCGACGGTCAGAGCGGAGCCAGCCTTGTTGGTGAGGGAGACGACCGGGCAGTTGTGCTTCTTGGCGGTCTTGTTGGCCTCGACGGTCTCGGGCGTGGAGCCACCGAGGGAGCAGGTGATCACGAAGGTGTGCTCGTTGACCCAGGAAGGCGTGTCGTAGTTGAACTCGTTAGCGGTGAAGATCTGAACGTTCAGCTTGTCCGTGTTGTTGGCCAGGAAGTACTTGGCGGGGTAAAGGTCGGACATGGAGGCACCGCAGCCGACGAAAGCGACGCTGTGGATCTCGTGGTTGGACAGGACATCAGCGACGATCTGCTTAGGGAGGTTAAGGTCGATCTCGTACATCTGACACATTCCTTTCGATTTTTGCGGCGCCACATTGCCGGGCGCTCGCAGGGTTACCGTGGTTTGGACCGAGTCGCCGGCCCGTTAAGGATGCGACAAAGGGACTGTCCCATTGTCGCATTTTAGGGATGGAAGCCTGCCTGGGGTATGGGATGCCAGGCAGGCCCCCGGGGGAAAGCGGTTAGACGCTTGGTCGCGACTAGGCCAGGATGCCGGCCGCGGAGAGGGCGATGCCGCCCACGATGGCGATCACGAGAAGCCAACCGGTGTTGACGTTCTTCTTGATGAGCCAGTACATAAGGCCGGTGAGGCCAAGGGAAATCATCTGGGGCATCATGCCGTCCAGGATGTCCTGGATAACGACGGTGCCCTCAGCGAACTGCAGCGGGGTGGTGGCGCCGATCAGCGTAGCGATCATGCCGCCCACGGACATAAGACCCACGATGCCGCAGACATACATGAGCTTCTCCATGAGGTCGCCGCCCTGAAGCTTGCTCAGGTACGCGTGGCCGCCCTGATAGCCCATCTTGGCTGCGAACCAAGTGATCAGCACGGCGGGGACGATGGAGATGAGCATGGCCAGGATCGGGCCCATGATGGAGCCCTGCTGAGCCAGCTGAACGCCCAAGCCAAAGGCGATAACGCGGATGGTGCCCTGGAAGAAGGAGTCACCGATGCCGGAAAGCGGGCCCATAAGAGAGGTCTTGACCGCGTTAATCGAATCGGGGTTGAAGTTCTCGGGATCCTTGGCGTACTCCTCCTCCATGGAGGCGGCGAGGCCCAGGATGAAAGCGCTCGTCTGCGGGGTGCAGTTGTAGAACGCCATGTGACGGTGGTAAGCCTCTTTCTTAGCAGCGAGCTGCTTGGGGTCGGACTCATCCGGATAGAGGCGATCGAGCGTGGGAACCATGCCGTAGAGGAAGCCCATGTTCATCTGACGCTCGTAGTTCCAAGAGGCCTGGATGGCCCAGGAGCGCCAGAAGAACTGGCTGACCTTCTTGTTCAGGGACACGTCCTTGGTTGCGGTTGCCATAGTGTGTTCCTCCTTAGTCTTCGTCGTCTTCGAGCGGATCGTAGTCGGAATCGACACCGGCGGCTGCATGGGAACCGTTGAACTTGAAGCCCATGAAGACGACAGCCAGGCACACACCGATCAGAGCGACCGCGATGACGGACAGGTTGAGGTAAGCGGCGAGCAGGAAACCGATGAACAGGAACGGAGTCATACCCTTCTTGATCATCATGGTGAGCAGCAGGGCCAAGCCGTAGGCAGTCATGATCTTGGTCGAAACGTTAAGACCAGTGGACAGCCACTCGGGAACCATGTTGACGATGGCCTGAACCAGGTCGGTGCCAACAAAGACGGCGAGGAAGATCGGCAGGAAGTACATGATGGCGTACAGACCGGAGCCGGCGCAGATGTGCATACGGTAGGCGGTCTTGAACTTTCCGTTATCGATCGCGCTATCTGCCACATGGGTGAGGGCGGCGATGATGGAACGGAACACGATGCCGAGGAGCTGACCCAGGACGGCGACCGGGATGGCGATCGTCATGGCGGTCTCGGCGGAAGCATCGGTCAGGCACGCAAAGGCAGCGGCCACGATGCCGCCCAGGACCATATCGGGCGGAACGGCGGCGCCGACCTGCACCAGGCCCATGGACACGAGCTCGACGGCGGCACCGACGGCAAGGCCGGTGGGCACATCGCCCAACAGCAGACCGACGAGCGTAGCGCCAACGAGGGGCTGCTCGAAGTTAAGACGACCGAGCAGGCGGGAGTCCCACATGCAGAACACGCCGACGAGGCCGACGAGCACCGCACTGATGAACGTATTCATACCCTTCTCCTTTCAGTCAGGCAAAAGCCTGGTTGATTACAGCTTGGCGTCGATGTCGACGCTCTGATACGTAGGGGTCTGCTGGACGTAGAGCTTAATGCCCATGTCGAGCAGCTGGTTGACGTCGGCCTTCTGGGTGGCGTCGAGGAAGACGGAGCTGTCCTTGCCGCCAATCTGATCGGCACCGTCGTGGTTGGCGGTGGCGCCCAGGTTGATAGCGTCGAGCTTGTAGCCCTGGCAGAACTGCAGCATCTCGGCCGTGTTGCCAAAGACGAACATGACGCGCTCGCCGAGGGTGTTGAGCTTGTCCATCTTGGCGAGGGCACGCTCGACGGTGAAGACGTTCAGGCGCACGCCCTGGGGCTTGGCCAGCTTAAGAGCGCCCTTCTTGATGTCATCGTTGGCGGCAGCGTTGTCGACGACGATGATGCGCTCGGCCTGAACCTTAGTGGTCCAGGTAAAGACGACCTGGCCGTGCAGCAGACGGTAGTCAAGACGTGCGAGGACGATCTTGGCGGGACCGGAGCTGTGACGGGGCGCCTTGGCCTTCTTGGCGGGAGCCGCGGCAGCCTCGACCGGTGCGTTGGGGTTGGTCAGACCGGTGCGGGCCTCGTTGATGAGGGCTGCGAGCTCGGCACCCTTGACGGGGACGGGGCTCATAGCGAGCGTGAGCGCCAGCGGGATGTTGAAACCGCTGACAACCGTGAACTTCGTGCCGTTCTTGGAAAGCTCGACCATGTTGTTGTTGACCGAGCTGCCGAGCATATCGGTCAGCACATAGACGGTGTCGTCCGCGTTGAACGTGGCGATCATGGCGTCCACCTTATTGGTGATGGGCTCCTTGTCGTCACGAGCAAGCGACACGACGTGGACGTTCGACACGTCGCCGAGAACCATCTCGAGCGTGTCTTTGGCGCCTGCGGCCAGGCCGCCATGAGATGCGAGAATGATCTGATTCATCTTGCCTCCTCCTTTTCGTTATGGTCATTATAACGTCTTATACGTTGCCTATATTGCTAATTAGTATAAAGACCGTTCGCGGGTGAAAATCGACCGTTGACGGGTTTAACGTACTTGAAACGTTGGGGCCGGGTAGGCCGGCGCCGGCTGGATAACCCCAGGTCAGACCCTGCGCGCAATCCTCTATCGCACGAAGTACCAGGGGCTTTCCTGCACGGTGGGTTCCAACGCGATGCCGGTGCGCTCCTTAAACAAATCCATGTCCTGAGATTTTTCGGTCCACCACGCGTTGGGCTTAAAGGTCATGCTCTCAATGACATGACCGACAAACATACTGTTGCGCAGCTTGGAGAAGTCGGTGTTCATGATCAGGATGGACGCGAGCACCAGCACGATGCCCAGGACCTTGATCGCGCCGGCGGGCTCGGCATAGACACCAATGCCCACCAGTACGGTGACGACCGTCTCGAAAGACATTACGACGGGAACTTTCGATGTCTCGAGCCCCATGGACAGGCCCTGCATATATAAGATGTAGGCCACGGCTGTGGGGATGAGTCCAAAGCCAAGGAACAGCAGCAGCAGCTGTGGCGACATTGCCGCGGCGACATCCGGCCACGGAGCCGCGATAGCCGCCATAACCGCACCGCCAAAAACAAAGCCCCAAAACGTGACAGCCAGCGGGTGGACCGTCTTGGTTGCTATCCGGCTAAACACCGCGAGCGACGCACCACAAAGGCCCGCAATCACGCCCGATGTGACGCCCCAAACCGAAAAATGGAAACCGGAAAGGTCGCCATTGGTCACTGCAAGCACGCAGCCAACGATGTTAAAGACAATGGCAACGAGCTTGTTGGGGGTCACGTCCTCGCGATAAAGCACGCGACCGAGCACGACGCCAAACACCGGCGAGGTATAGAGCAGCACCGAGGCCGTGGACATGCCGACCTCGCCCATGCACTCGTAATAGCAGGTGTTGGCGGCGGCCAGACCAACGATACCGACAAGTGCGCAGGGAACAAGCTCTTTAGGGCTTGCCTTGAACAGGGCCAGGGGACCCTGAGCCACGGTAGACCCCTCACCCGGACGGCAGCCCATAAACATCAGGACCGGCGCCAAGATAAGCGCTCCGACCAACAAGCGAAAGGCAGCCATGCTCTGGGACGAAACGCCCATGGCCGAGATGCCGTTTACAAAGATTCCGATGCTGCCCCACATAAGCGCGGCGACCAGCACCAGCACATAGCCCAGATTGCTTTTCTTCAACGCAGCCTCCTCGGTATTGTTTCCAATATGTTTCACACTACGTTATAGTCGTTATATACATTTTTCAAGACACAAATCGGCGAACGAGGAAATGATTCCCAGGAGTGTCCCCAAGTGCCAGCACAAAAGGAACGTCCCCAAGTGCCGACCACGGCAACGCCGACGTTTTGGCAATGTCAGCGAGCGCCCGTCATTTGAGCCAAGGTGCCGTGAAATGAAAAGGCGCTGACCTTCTGGTCGCGCCTTTGAAATTGAACGGCAGATTGGCCAAACGGCGGGCTCGCAGCGTCGACCGGTCCGCCGTTCGTTAGAACGGCGGAACCAATATCCCCTAGTAGTCAAGCTTCCACATGTAGCGGCGCGTCATGTAGTCCTTGTGGGTGACGGCAGAGAGTGCACGCATGTACACGTTGTTGAGGATCGGGGCAAAGATCAGGTGGTTGAAGTATTCGCTCACGCTGTCCTTGATGTCATTGAGGCCGAGCTCCTTGGCGTCGAGCTGATAGACGCGCTCGCCACCGTACTGGTTGACGAAGCGGATGCCGCGCTCGTCGTTGCAGCGGCTGCGGCCGACGCTGATGAGCTGGAACAGCGAGGTGCGCTTGTCCAGGATCTCGAAGGGGCCGTGGAAGAAGTCGCAGGTGTTGATGGTGCAGGAGTCGATCTGCAGCATCTCCTGCACGTTGCAGATGCTAAAGACGTAGGCGGCACCAAAGAGCGGACCCTGAGCCATGACGTTGATGCAGGGCTTGTCGGCGTTCTGCTCGGCCCACTTGGCAGCGAGCGGACGAGTGTACTCGACGGCCTTGCGATAGATAGGGTCGACCAAGTCGAAGGCGGCCATGGCGGTCTCGTACTCGGCATAGCCCTCGGTCTGCTGCGTAAGCTCCATGGCGATCATGGTCACGACGGCGGAGTTGGTGCGGCCCATGCAGGACTCGTCGACGGCCAGGCTGTCGTACTGGATCTTGTAGTCGCAGACCTCGGTGAGGCCGGACTCGTCAACATAGATGGCGATGGTGCTGGCGCCGTGGTCCTTGGCGACCTGGGCGGCAACGATGGTCTCCTTGGTGCCGCGCATGGACACGACGACGGCCAGGGTGTTCTCGTTGACGTAGGCCGG
>DBFBFY010000074.1:0-10079 GCA_048201615.1 Collinsella sp. | reverse complement strand
GTGTCCTCGCCGTCGAGCAGGATGGTGCCATGCGTGGGCTGGTACACCTTGGTGAGCAGGTTGAAGACCGTGGTCTTGCCGGCGCCGTTGGGACCGATCAGACCGGCGATCTCGGTCTTGCCGATAGTCAGGCTAAAGTCGTCGACTGCCTTAAGGCCACCGAACTCAATGCCCAGGTGGATGCACTCGAGTGCAGGGCGCTCGCCCAGGTCACGATCGGGAACGATGGCGCCAGAAGGATACGGGACCATCTTGCCCTTCTTGAACTCAAATTTACTGGGCATCGGCTGCCACCTCCTTCTTGGAAGCAAAGCGGTCCTTGACGCGACCGAAGAACGCCTTGAGCTGCGGGTTGTTGGTAAAAATCATGACCAGGATCAGCACGATGGCATAGATGAGCATGCGGTAGTCCGAGAACTGACGAAGCAGCTCGGGAAGCACCGTGAGCAACGCCGCCGCGATGACGGAACCGCGCATGTTGCCCAGGCCGCCCAGGACCACGAACACCAGGATGAGGATCGACGTGTTGAAGTCGAACTTGGTGGCGGAGAGCTGCGAGAAGTTACCGCCGAAGAGAGCTCCGGCAGCACCGGCGAGGGCAGCGGAAACCACGAAGGCAATCATGCGGTACTCCGTGACGGAGATGCCTACGGACTCGGCTGCAATCTTGTTATCGCGCACGGCCATAATGGCACGGCCGGTACGGCTGCGGACCAGGTTGAGCACGATCACGAGTGCGACCATGACCAGGATGGCACCGGCGAGGAAGGTCGAGTACGTCGACACGCCCGAGGCGCCCTGGGCGCCCTTGATGATGGCGGTGCCGTCCTCGAGCAGGTGCAGGTCGTCGATCGTAGAGTTGCCCGTGATGTTAAAAATCACGTGCAGGCCGCGGGAGTCGACGCCCACAATGAGGCAGGTGACGATCTCTTTGATGATCTCGCCAAAAGCCAGGGTCACGATGGCCAGATAGTCGCCGCTCAGGCGCAGGACCGGGATACCAATCAAGAAGCCCAAGATGGCAGCGGCGATAGCGCCGACCACAATGCTGATGATCAGACGCATCGGATCGGACGGAACGGCGCTCTCCAGCGCGACGGCGGTGACGATGCCCGTGTAGGCACCGACGCTCATAAAGCCCGCGTGGCCCAGCGACAAGTCGCCCGCGATGCCGACGACGAGGTTGAGGGAAATGGCCATGACGATATAGGCCGTGATGGGAACCAGCTGACCGGCGATCATGCGCGGAATCATGTGGTTAGACTGCATAAAGAACACGATGGCGAAGGCCACGATGCACATGGCGTACGTGACAAAGTCGTGACGCGTCTGCTTGTCTTTAAGAAACTTCATAACGCTCACCTACACCTTCTCGGGGACGTACTTGCCCAAGAGGCCGGCAGGCTTGACGAGCAGGACGATGATCAAAACACCAAAGACGATGGAGTTGGCAAGGCTCGTGGAAATGTAAGCCTGCGCCATCGCCTCGATGATGCCGATGAGAATGCCACCGACAAAGGCACCGGGGATGGAGCCGATGCCGCCGAAGACGGCGGCGTCGAAGGCCTTGATGCCAGGCATGGCACCCGTCGTGGGCTGCAGCACCGGCGAGTAGGAGCACAGGAGCACGCCGGCGATGGCGGCAAGCGCCGAGCCGATGGCAAACGTCATCGAGATGGTGCGGTTGACGTTGATGCCCATGAGCTGAGCGGCGGCCTTGTCCTCGGACACGGCGCGCATGGCCTTGCCCATCTTGGTCTTACCTGTAAAGAACATCAGGCCGGCCATGATAACCAGGCAGGCGACGATGGTGACGAGCGAGACGGCGCTTACGTTGAACTTGGCCAAGAACTCCGGCACCTGGAAGGTGACGAGCGAAGTGAAGTTCTTGGGCGTGGCGCCCCACAGAAGCTGCGCGGCGTTCTGCAGGAAGTAAGACACGCCGATAGCCGTGATCAGAACGGCCAGCGGGCCTGCTTGGCGCAGCGGCTTATAGGCCAGACCCTCGATGAGAACGCCGAGAACCGTGCAGACCACACAAGAAAGAATTACAGATACCCAGCCCGGGAGGCCGAGATACGACGTGGCGCAGAACGAGACATAGGCACCGACCATGATGACGTCGCCGTGAGCGAAGTTCAGCATCTTGGCGATACCGTAGACCATGGTGTAGCCCAACGCGATGATGGCGTAGACGCTGCCCATGGACAGGCCGTTGACCAGGTATTGGATAAAGACCGTCATGTTCCACATCCCCCTTTCGAATAGGTTTCCAGTTGATGTATGAAACAGGGACGTTACATCGTCCCTAGATACCAAGCAAGCAGGGAAGGCCAAAACCTCCCCTGCTTGGGATCAAAACCGCTCTATGTAAGGCGGCCAATTAGGCCTGTACGTACTTGCCGTCGGTGATGACGTACGCCGTGGGCTCCTTCTGAACCTGGCCCTTATCGTTCCAGGTGAGCTTGCCGGTCAGACCGTCAACGGTAATCTTGAGCATAGCCTTGGACAGCTTCTCGGCGACCTCGGTCGGGTCGGCGTCGACACCAAGACCGGCCTCCTTGACGGCCTCGGCCACCGCGTGCACGCCGTCGTAGGCGTCGGCGGCAAACTGGTCGGGGGTATCGCCGTACTTATCCTTGTAAGCGTTAACGAAGTCGGCGTTCTTCTCGTCGTCGGCGGAGAACGGGGTCATGAGCAGCAGACCCTCAGCAAGAGAGGTATCGAAGCCCTCAACGCCCAGGATACCGTCCATGCCGTCGCAGCCCATCATCTTGACATCGTAGCCCATGTCCTTGGCGTTCTTGAGCAGGACGGACGCCGGCGTATAGTAGATCGGCGCAAAAATCATGGTGGCGCCAGCCTGCTTGGCCTTGGTCAGCTGGTTGGTAAAGCTCGTGGCGGAGTCGTCCTTAAAGGTCTCCTCGTCAACAATCTCGAGCTTGGACTCAGCGGCCTGGGCCTTAAAGGAATCTGCGATGCCCGAAGAATAGGCGTCGCCGGAGTTATAGAACAGCACGAACTTCTCGTCCGCATACTTCTGCGCCAGGAACTTGGCAGCGTTGACACCCTGGTTGGGGTCGGTGAAGCAAACCTGGAAGACGCAATCCTTGCCGTCGGTGACGTCCTCGGAGGACGCGGACGGGGTTATCATGAACGTCTTGGGGTCGTTACCGCACTCGGCGGCAACGGCAACCGACGCACCCGTGGTGGTCGGGCCGACGAGGGCCTGCATGCCCCAGTCGAGCAGGGTATTGAAGGCGTTGACGGCCTTCTCGCCGTCGGCCTGGTCATCCTCGGCCTTGCTGGCAAGCGGCAGCTCCTTGGTCGAGAAATCCTTGCAGCCAAGCTCGACACCCTGGGTAACGGACTTGCCGTAGGACGCGTTGGCGCCGGTCAGCGGGCCGATGGTGCCGATCTTAAACGAAGCGTCGCCCGAAGCGGAACCGCTATCGCCGCCGTTGGAGGAGCAGCCGGCTAGAATGGACATCGCCCCCAGACCTGCTGCGCTCGCGATAACGCTCCTGCGATTCATAACAGGGTTCAATGACTTACCGGTGAGGCTCGACATGCGGCTCTCCTCTCAAATCTCGTCGGGTTTCGGTTACCCGACAGGCCATCCTTCGCCGTGTTCGGCGTTCGCAAAATACTAGACGCTTTAGTTAAGGAAAGTGGCGATTATTTCAACTTTTCTTTGGATTTGTTGATTTATCCATAATTCTGCGTATTTCTATTACTTTATACAGTATTGCCACTTTATTATGTAAAAGTAATGTTTCCGTTCTGTTACAAGCATACCTGCCTTAAATAAAACAGCCTCACCGGTCGTGCTTTATGCGCACTTAGGAAGCGATGTACTTGCCGTCCTGGATCACATAGGCTGTCCATGCCGTCGACACCCATTAGTGTCATGTCGTAGCTCATGTCCTTGGCGTTCTTGAGCAAAACGGACGCTGGGGTGTAATAGATCGGGGCAAAAATAAGCGTGGCTCCGACAAGGAAACTCCTGCGGTTAAGTACGTTGTTGATGCTAAACATGGTGTCCCCCTTTTCGCTGGCCGCGGTGCGGCCGTCTTGCGGTACAGGGCAAACCTTATGGTGCAAACGTTGACAGTTTGTTGCGGAAGTTCGTTTGTAGCGAGCATGTTTCCAATGTTTCCGCAGCGTTTCGTGGGTGCCGTTTTGTGCGACTCCTGTTGCCTGGCGAGCACGCGCCCTCGGTTCACGCTAGAATGCACTCAACCTTTAAGCGGTTAATCCATCCATAAGATGCACGAAGGAGCTATCTATGAGCGAACCCCTGCGCACCGTGAACGTCGGCCTCATCGGTCTGGGAACCGTCGGCGGCGGCGTGGCCCGCCTGATCAAGAGCCACCACGATGAGTACCTGGCAGCCTACGGCATCGACCTTAAGCTGACCCGCGCCTGCGCGCTTGCTTGGGAGCAAGCCGAGGCAGCCGGTATTGAGCGCGAGGCCTTTACGAGTGACTGGCATGACGTCGTCACCGACCCCGCCGTCGATATCGTCGTCGAGCTGATCGGCGGCGAGCATCCCGCAACCGAGATCTTCACCACTGCCTTTGAGCACGGCAAGCACGTCGTCTCTGCCAACAAGGCCCTGCTGGGCCGTCATGTCGAGACGCTCGCCGAGAAGGCGCGCGCGTGCGGCGTGCAGATTAAGTGCGAGGCCAGCTGTGGCGGTGGCATCCCCATCGTGAGCACGCTCGAGCACGACCTGGTGGGCAACAAGATCCTGACCATCGCCGGCATTCTCAACGGTACCACCAACTATATCCTGTCGCGCATGGACGCCGAGGGCGCCGATTACGCCGATGTGCTTGCCGACGCGCAGGCCAAGGGCTATGCCGAGGCCGACCCGTCCGCCGACGTCGACGGCTTCGACGCCGCCAGCAAGACGGCAATCCTCGCTTCCATCGGCTTTGGCACCCGCGTGACCACCGACGATGTCTACCAGCAGGGTATCCGTACCATCGGCGCCGAGGACATCGCCCAGGCCCGCGAGCTCGGCTACACCATCAAGCTGCTGGGCATCGCACGCAACACCGACGCCGGCGTCGACGTCCGCGTGCATCCCACGCTCATCCCGGCAGACCATATGCTCGCCAAGGTCAACGGCGCCATGAACGCCGTCTACGTGGTGGGTGACGCCGTGGGCGAAACCATGTTCTACGGTGCCGGCGCAGGCTCCTTCCCCACCGCGAGCGCCGTCGTGGGCGATATCCTGTCGCTCTCCGAGCAGATCAGCCGCGGCGTGGCTCCGCTGCCCGAGATTGAGCCCTATGGTCACAACCTCGCCTTTAAGCCCATGGACGAGCTCCAGACTAAGTACTATGTGCGCCTGAAGGTCGCCGACCGCGTGGGTGCCCTGTCCGAGACGGTCGACATCTTTGCCAAGCACAACATCTCGATCTCGCTCATCAACCAGGTCGAGGACGGCAAGTCGGGCGCCAGCGATACTTGCTCGGTCATCTTCCTGACGCACCGCGCGCTCGAGAAGGACGTCCAGGCTGCCACCGCCGAGCTTGCCAGCGTCGACTGCGTAGCCGAGGTCGCCAACGTCCTGCGCATCGAGGACGTTGAGGCTTGGACCGAAGGCGTCATGGCGAACTAGCTCAACGCTCGCCTAGCAATACACGCTTTGAGGGCTCCCGTCCGATGCGGGACGGGAGCCCTTTTGTCTCCTGCCCTAAGCACAACGGCAGAGCACATTTGCGCGAGCCGCTCATCGGTAACGCGGGCTACCGTTCACCGATATGCAAACACGGCCGATTCCAGTTACGGCTACGCTGTGCTGCGAATGTCCGCCCGCGATGAGAGGAAATACCATGTTGCTCGAGGGCAAGAAAGCAATCATCACCGGAGGCACGCGCGGTATCGGCTATGCCATCGCCTGCCGTTTTATCGAGGAAGGCGCCGCCGTCACCGTCTTTGGCTCGCGTCAGGAGACCGCCGATGCGGCCGTTGAGAAGCTGACAGCCGCCTATCCCGACGCCAAGGTCTGGGGCCGCTCCTGCGACCTCACCTCACTCGAAGCCGTGACCGAGGCCTTTACCCAGGCTGCAGCCGACATGGGCGGCTTGGACACGGTCGTCAACAATGCCGGTATCTCCCAGCGTTCACCCCTCTTGGACTACACGGCCGAGGAGTTCGCAAAGGTCATGGACCTTAACGTCGTCGCCGTCTTTAATGGCCACCAAGCTGCCGCCAAGATCATGACCGAGGCCGGCCACGGCGGCACCATCACCACCACGAGCTCGATGGTTGCCAAGTACGGCCAGCCCTCTGGCGTCGGCTATCCAACGTCCAAGTTTGC
The DNA here is from genome assembly GCA_048201615.1 of Collinsella sp. Lineage (GTDB taxonomy): Bacteria > Actinomycetota > Coriobacteriia > Coriobacteriales > Coriobacteriaceae > Collinsella. The sequence continues at coordinate 3,745 of DBFBFY010000074.1, read as the reverse complement.
CGTCAACGGCATGGTCCAGTCGCTCTCGCGCGAGCTCGCCCCCATGGGCATTCGCGTCAATGCCGTAGCACCCGGTGTAACCAAAACCGACATGGTCGCCAACCTGCCTGAAGAGGTTATTAAGCCCATCGTCGCCACCATTCCGCTGGGTCGCATGGGCGAGCCCGAGGATGTCGCCAACGCCTTTGTTTTCCTGGCGAGCGACATGTCCTCCTACGTCACGGGCGCCGTGCTCCCCGTCGACGGAGCCGCCCGCTCTTAAGGGACCACAAGCCTCAGCTCCCAGCCTCAACATAGTCCAACAAAGAAGGCGCGCCGTCTGCATCAACTGCAGGCAGCGCGCCTTCTTCTGTTTGAAAGGGAAGCTGTGTCCCGGAATTCCGACTCAGACCGGGACGCAGCTTCCCTCAGGGCCATGTTTCGGAAAGAGCGCCCCGTTTTGAACGCCGATTCTGGGATACCGTTTCCGCAACGGATCTCTCGCGGAAACTGCATCCCACTCTGAGCGCCCATTCCGGGACACAGTTTCCCAACGGCCCCCGTTTCGGAAACCACATCCCGTTCCGAGCCTTCAAAGCGGGACGCGGCTTCCCCGAGAGAGTATCGACTACTTGCCGTCGTCGTCCTCGGCTTCTTCTCTTGCATAGAGCTCCAACATGCGGCGGCGGTATTCGCGCACGGCGAGCTTGGCGCGCTCCAGGCGGCGACGCTCGCGCGGAGTCAGCTCGGACGGGTCGACCTCGTCTCCATAGGTCTTATCGGCAAGCAGGTGCGCAGCGTCCACGATGCGGGCATCGATGTGGCCGCTCGCCGCCTCGGCGGAAAGACGCTCGGCAATCGTATCGAGCGTAGGCAGGCCCTCGAATACGCGACCATGGCCATGCGAAGTCAGCAGCTCATGCTCGCGCGCGAGCAAGCTCGCTAGGTCGTGGTGGGCGCGCAGGATGTCGAGCGCATCGGATGGATGCTCGGCAACCTCTGCCACGGCGGTGACCGGCGCTGCATCGACCACGCGGTAGAAGAGCTGCGCGAGCAGCGGCATCAAGAACACCGTGATGGCGCCGGCAGCGACCATAACCGATGCGACGTCTTGCGACAGCGCGCCCGCGTTGACGGCAACGCTCGTCACGGCAACGATGATCGGCAGCGCCGTGGTGCAGTACAGGGCCACGGTAATGCGACCATACGCCGACACATCGCGCGTCGCAGGACAAATGCTCATGGAAATAAGAATGGGCACGGCACGAATAATCAACAACGCCACGATAAAGCCTACGAGCAGACCCGGGCGCGACGCCACGGCCGTCAGATCGATCTTTGCGCCCGATACGGTAAAGAATACCGGAATCAAAAAGCCGTAGGCCAGGCCATCGAGCTTGGTCTCGAGCGTATGGTTGCCCTCGGGGATGATGTAGCGCAAGACAAAGCCGGCGGCAAAAGAACCCAACACGATGTCGAGATCAAAGACGGCCGAGAACGCCACGAGCGTGACCAGGATGAGCACCGTCAGGCGCACGAAGGTCTGCGACGTGGTATCGGCGCGTTCCTCGACAAACGCAAAGAAGCGGCTGCCGACGCGCTTGGAGCGGCTCGGGACCACGGCCAGCAACACGCAGACCACCGCAAACAAGCCAAGGATTACAAGCGTTTGGATGCCGGTGCGGGCAGACAGCAGCACCGACATGGCGAGCACGGGACCGAGCTCGCCCCAAGTGCCATACGCGAGAATCGAGTCGCCCACGCGCGTGCCGGTGAGCGAGCGCTCACGCATGATGGGCACGAGCGTACCGAGCGCCGTCGAAGTGAGGGCAAGCGTCACGGCGATACCGTCGAAATGACTGACTGAGAACCACGGGGTAAAGCGCACGGCAAGCCAGGCGATACCAAACGTGACGACCCACGTCGCCAAGCCGTAGCGCCCCTCGACGCCCGTGATGCTCTTGGGGTCGATCTCAAAGCCGGCAAGCAGGAACAAAAAGGCCAGGCCCAGCTCGGACACAAGCGAGACCTCAGCATCTACATGGATGACGCCGAGCATATGGGGTCCCAGCACCGCACCGAGCACGAGCAAAAAGACCGTCTCGGGAACGGGTTTTCCGGGAATCGCCGAGGCGATGAAGGGGCTTGCAAAGGCCACGAGCGCGATGATGGCGAGTGAAACGAATGCCATGTGATGCCTTTCTCTTGTTTGCGCTTCACTGTAGCACCCTCGCCGTCCGCAACGCGCCACGAGCTGTCGTATCATAGTGAGGTTTACAAACATGTGGCTCAAGGCGACCGCAGGGCAGACCCCGCAAACCGACCGCTGCCGCATACCGTACCGTACGCCCAACCGATCAGGAAGGCAGGAACCAATGGTCTCTCGTATCTACGTGGAGAAGAAACCCGGGTTCGACGTCGAGGCTCAGCAGCTCAAGGGCGAGCTGACCGAAATTCTCGGCATCAAGGGCATCGAGGCCCTGAGGATCATCAACCGCTACGACGTCGAGGGCATCGACGAGGAGCTTTTCCGCTCCTGCGTGCCGACCGTCTTTAGCGAGCCCCAGGTCGATGTGACCTACGACGAGCTCCCCGCAAGCGATGGCGCCGTCTTTGCCGTCGAATTCCTGCCTGGCCAGTTTGACCAGCGCGCCGACTCCGCCAGCGAGTGCGTGCAGCTCATCAGCCAGGGCGAGCGCCCCGCCGTGCGCTCCGCCAAGGTCTATATGATCTCGGGCGCTCTGGACGAAGCCGCCATCGAGGCTATCAAGCACTACGTGGTGAACCCCGTCGAGGCGCGCATCGCCTCGCTCGACCTGCCCGAGACGCTGTACATGGAGACCCCCGAGCCCCAGCCCGTCGAGGTGCTCGACGGCTTCCGCGAGCTCGATGAGGCCGGCCTTGCCGCCTTTATCGCCGATCGCGGCCTTGCCATGGACGAGGCAGACATCGCCTTCTGCCAGCAGTACTTCCGCGATGAGGATCGCGACCCCACCATCACCGAGATCCGCGTGATCGACACCTATTGGTCCGATCACTGCCGCCATACCACCTTCGGCACCGTCCTGGACGACGTGACGATCGACGACGCCGTGGTGCAGCAGGCCTTCGACCGCTACATGGAGATGCGCCACGAGCTCGGTCGCGACGCCAAGCCCGTCTGCCTCATGGACATGGGCACCATCGGCGCCAAGTACCTCAAGAAGACCGGCGTCATGACCGATGTCGACGAATCCGAGGAGATCAACGCCTGCACCGTCAAGGTGAAGGTCGATGTCGACGGCGAGGACCAGGACTGGCTGTTCCTCTTTAAGAACGAGACCCACAACCACCCGACCGAGATCGAGCCCTTCGGCGGTGCCGCCACTTGCGTGGGCGGCGCCATCCGCGACCCGCTTTCGGGCCGCAGCTACGTGTACCAGGCCATGCGTGTCACCGGCGCCGGCGACCCCACCGTCCCCGTGTCCGAGACGCTCGAGGGCAAGTTGCCGCAGCGCAAGCTCGTAACCACCGCTGCCGCCGGCTACTCCAGCTACGGCAACCAGATCGGCCTTGCCACCGGCCAGGTCAACGAGCTCTATCACCCCGGCTACGTGGCCAAGCGCATGGAGGTTGGCGCCGTCGTGGGCGCTACCCCGGCAAACCACGTGCGCCGCGAGTGCCCCGCCCCCACCGACAAGATCATCCTGCTGGGCGGCCGCACCGGCCGTGACGGCATCGGCGGTGCCACCGGCTCCTCCAAGACCCAGAACACCGAGTCCATCGA
>DBFBFY010000073.1:0-2964 GCA_048201615.1 Collinsella sp. | reverse complement strand
CATGGCGAGCGGAAAGCAGATGATGAAGTACATAAGGCAGCAGACGATGTATCCCTGCAGGTAACCGTACAGACTCACAAAGTTGTCGGAACGGTACATAAGGTCGCCGCCGGCCACAAGCGCCAGCACCGACGTGTTCTTGACCAGGTTGAGCGCCTGGTTACACAGCGGCGGCAGAATAATCTTGAATGTCTGGGGCAGCACGATGTACCAGTACGCCTGCGCACGGGTGAAGCCCTGGCTCTGGGCCGCCTCCATCTGACCGCGCGGAACCGCCTCGATACCAGTGCGGATGACCTCCGAAATGTAGGCCGCGTGATACAGGCCCACACCCAAGAAGCCCAGCACGAACGGCGCGATGCGCACCGGCTGGTCGGCACCGGTTATGGCCTGCAAAAACTGCGGACCAGCCATGTACATAAAGAGCACCTGCACGGGCAACGGGGTGTTCTGGTAAAACTCCACATACACACGGCTTATGGCGCGCAGCACGCGCGAGCGAGTGGTAGAGAACACGCCCAGCAGCGTGCCCAGCACCAGCGATAGCAGCAGGCCGGCAACGACCACCTGCAGCGTCACGCCAAAGCCCTCCCAGAAGGGCCCCATGTTTTGAAATGTCGTCGACCAGCGGTCGGCGTCAAACAATCCTTCGAGCATTTGATTCCTTCCTTGGACGATGCGCCTATACAAGACCCCAGGTCTTGACCTCTTGGTCGAGCCAGCCATCGGCCAGGCGATCGCAAACTACCTGATCGACCACAGCCGAAAGGTCGCAGCCCTTCTTGGTCGCCACGCCGTAGCCCTGCTCGCCAAACTTGACCTCGGGCTGCAGCAGCTCAACGGTCTCGTTCATGTAACCGGCCAGCGTGGAGCGGTCCATGGCAAAGACGTCGATATTGCCGGCGTCGAGCGAACTCTTGATGATGGGATAGCCGCTAAAGGCCCTAAACTCGGGCTTGCAGCTAAAGCCGTTGTCCTTGATCATCTGCTCGATCAGGCCCTGCGTGGTGGCACCCTGGCTCACGCCAATAACCTTGCCGTCCAGGTCCTCAATCGAGGTAAAGCCCGAACGTTTCTTGACCATGAGTCCCACGTAGTCGGTGCGGTACGGCGTCGAAAAATCCCAGCTCTTCTTGCGCTCGTCGGTGATGGTGTAGGTCGCCGCGACCACGTCGAGCTGGCCGTTATCGATCAGTGGGCCGCGCGTCTTGGGCGTTACGTCGGTAAACTCGACAAGCTCCTGGGCGCGGGCCTCCTTGTAGCTCACGCCGAAGACGGCAGCGGCGATCTGGTAGCACAAATCGACTTCCATGCCCTCAAAGCGGCCCTTGGCGGTGTCGTAATAGCCGTAGCCGGGAACATCCTTCTTAACGCCGGCATTCAGATGGCCACGCGACTTAATGGCCGCAAGCTTGGACCCCTTGTCGGAGCCCTCGCCACTGGTGGAGTTGCCACAACCGGTAAGCGCGGTCCCCGTCAACGCGAGCATGCCGGCGCCCGCCAGCTGCAAAAAGTGACGGCGCGACACGGCCGCCCTCGTCATATCCGTCATGTCCATCACCGCGCCTAGTGCAGAATCTTGGACAGGAACTCGCGGCAGCGCGGGTTCTCGGGGTTATCGAAGAAGTGCTCGGGCGTGCCCTCCTCCAAAATGCGGCCGTCCTCCATAAAGATGACGCGGTCGGCCACCTGGCGTGCAAAGCCCATCTCGTGCGTCACGCAGATCATGGTGATATCTTCCTGCGCAAGCTCGATCATAACGTCCAGAACCTCCTGGACCATCTCGGGGTCGAGTGCCGAGGTCGGTTCGTCAAACAGGATGATGGGCTGCTTGGTGCACAGGGCACGGGCGATGGCGATGCGCTGCTGCTGACCACCCGAGAGATTCTGCGGATACTCGCCGGCCTTATGCGCCATGCCGACGCGCTTGAGCGCAGCGATGGCGATCTCGGTCGCCTCCTCCTTGCTCTTCTTTTGCAGTTTGATGGGCGCGAGCGTCAGGTTGCCCAGCACCGTCATGTTGGGATACAGGTTGAACTGCTGAAACACCATAGAGCTATACTTGCGAGCCATCTCCAGGTGATTCTTTTTGGTGAGCGGCGTACCGTCGATGACGACCTCGCCCGACGTGGGCTCCTCCAGATAATCGACGCAACGGATGAGCGTCGACTTACCCGAACCGGAAGGCCCGATCATTACGAGCTTCTCGCCGCGCTTGACGGTGAGATTGATATCTTTGAGCACATGCAGGTCGCCAAAGTACTTGTTGAGATGCTTGATCTCGATCATGTCTGCCATGAATGTCCCTTCCCTGCGTTTACACGAGTTGAACTATTGTACGGAAAGAACCGCGTTTCCGCAGCCCACACTACATTCCCGTAAAGAACCCGCAACCTTTAACCCACTCATTGGGACGGGCTTAAATGAGTACCCGCTCATTGGGCACTCATTTAAGCCCGTCCCCAATGATTGCCCAGCCCAGCAAAAAGGGGCGCGACCGCAATGGTCACGTCCCCTTAACATCAACTATGTACCGCTCGGCCCTTAAGCCAGCTTTGCTCCGACGATCTTTGCCGCGGCAGGCTTATCGAAGTTGCCGCCGGTGGCCTTGCCGAGTGCTCCCATGACCTGGCCCATCTGCTTCTTGGAAGTAGCGCCCAGCTCGGCGATGACCTGCTCGATCAGGGCCTCGAGCTCCTCGCCCGAAACCTGCGCGGGCAGCAGGCTCTCCAGAATCTTGACCTGCTCGGTCAGGTTGTCGGTACGCTCCTGGTCGGTGCCGGCCTTGATGGACATCTCCAGCGTCTCGCTCGTCTGCTTGATCAGACGCTTGATCATGCTGTTGACGTCTTCCTCGGTCACATCGCGGCGCTCGTTAACCTCGATATTCTTCACCTCGGCCTTGACCTGGCGAATGATGGACAGGCGAACCTTGTCCTTGGCCTTCATGGCCGCGATCATTTC
>DBFBFY010000072.1:0-16458 GCA_048201615.1 Collinsella sp. | reverse complement strand
TCGAGCTTGGTGCCCTTGGGCACGTAGACAAACGAGCCGCCCGACCATACGGCGCCGTGCAGGGCCGCAAACTTGTGGTCGGTGGGCGGGATGAGCGTCATAAACTTCTCGTGGATGAGCGGTTCCCACTGCGGGTCGTGCAGGGCCTCCTCGATGCCGGAGTAGACGATGCCCATCTTGGAGGCGGTGTCCTGCATGTTGTGGTAGACGAGCTCGGAGTCGTACTGCGCGCCGACGCCTGCCAGGTAGCTGCGCTCGGCCTCGGGGATGCCCAGGCGCTCAAAGGTGTTCTTGATGTCGTCGGGCACCGACTCCCAGTCGTGCTTTTGGTCGGTGTTGGGCTTGACGTAGGTGACGATGTTGTCCATGTCCAAGCCCTCGATGGAGGGGCCCCACGTCGGATCCGGGAAGCGGTTGAAAATCTCGAGGGACTTGAGGCGCAGGTCGAGCATCCACTGCGGCTCGTCCTTCTTGGCGCTGATCTCGCGCACGATGTCGGGCGTGATGCCGGCGTCGAGGCGCTCGAATCCCTCCTCGCCATAGGTGAAGTCGTAGAGGCTGCGGTCGATGTCCGCGACCTCGGTGCGGTTCTTGGTCATTGCGTCGCCCCTTTACGCCTGCTGCTCGGCAGCAGCGGACTCGGCCTGGGCGCGCTGCTCGGCGGCCTCGCGCTCGAAGGTCTCAAAGCCGTTCTTGTCGATCCAGGGGATGAGCGAGGCATCGTCCTCGCGCACGATGTGACCCTTGACCATAACGTGGACGCGGTCGACATCCAAGTGCTCCAAGATGCGCGTGTTGTGCGTGATGATGAGCATGGAGCCGTCGCAGCTCTTGCGGTAGGCGTCCATGCCGTGGCTGACGGTGGAAAGGGCGTCGACGTCCAGGCCGGAGTCGGTTTCGTCCAGGATGGCGAGCTTGGGCTGCAGCAGCAGAAGCTGGAGCATCTCGACCTTCTTTTTCTCGCCGCCCGAGAAGCCCACGCCCAGCTCACGGTTGAGGTAGGCGGTGTCCATGTTGAGCTCGGCCGCGAGCTCCTTGACGCGACGGCGGAACTCCTTGCCCTTCATCTCCAGACCGGGGCGGCCGGCGATGCTGGCACGCAAAAAGCTCGACAGCGGCACGCCCGGGATCTCGACCGGGGCCTGGAAGCTCAGAAACAGGCCGGCGCGCGAACGCTTGTCGGTGGTGAGCTCGGTGATGTCCTGGCCGTCAAAGACGATGCGGCCGTCGTTGACGGTATAGACGGGGTCACCCATGACCAGGTGGCCGAGGGTGGACTTGCCGGCGCCGTTGGGTCCCATCAGCACGTGGGTCTCGCCGGCGGCGACGTTGAGGTTGACGTTGTGGAGGATGGTCTTCTCGTCCACGGAGGCGGTCAGACCTTCGATGGAAAGCAGCGGATTTGCGCTCATGCTGTCCCTCTCTGTATATGGTGTACTCATAGGCGTACTAAACCCTAGGAATCTTCTCGGAATAAAGTTACTATGGGTTCGGCGTTAGTCAAGGGAAAACCCGACTAATCCACTCGACTTTTCAAATTCTGGGACAAAATAACCTGTTGTGTTTGTCTCATTTACTTAAGATTTGGGACAAACAAACCTGGTTATGTTGTCCCAGATGCGATGGGAGGGTAGGTATGCTCATTTCTTCCAAGGGCCGCTATGCCCTCCGGTTAATGATCTATATCGCGGCGCTCGGTGACGCCGAGGGCAAGATTGCCCTGCGCGAGGTTGCCGACCGCGAGCATATCTCACAAAAGTATTTGGAGCAGCTGGTTCGTCCGCTTATGAAGGCGGGCCTGCTTAAGAGCGTGCGCGGCAAGGGCGGTGGCTACATGATGGCCAAGGACCCCGCCGAGGTGCGTGCCGGCGACATCCTGCGTGCCGTCGAAGGCAGCACGGCTCCGGTGGCGTGCGATGGCATCGACAACAGCTGCGCCCGCAGCGACCTGTGTTCCACCGTCAAGTTCTGGCGCGGCCTGGACGAGGTCATCGAGAACTATGTTGACGGCGTGACGTTGGCCGACCTGGCCGCCGTCCCCGAGATCAACTTTGACATTAAGCTGTAGGGCTGCAAATGGCATCTCTTGACAAGGTGTACAAACAAATCGAAGTTTTTGCTCGGGAATGTGACGCCGAGAAGGTTGTGCTGTTTGGTTCTCGTGCTCGAGGCGACAACTTACCCAAGAGCGATATTGACATCGCCGTAGCAGGTTGTCGGGATTTCGGCCGTTTCTCATATTTGATCGAGGAGCGTCTTGATACTCTTTTAGATGTAGGTGTCGTCAATCTCGACGAGTCCTTGTCGCAGCAATTGCTCGATGAAATTGCCAGGGATGGTGTGATTCTGTATGAAAAAATATGAGAACTTTGCCAGCGCCTTGGCGAATCTTGAGGATGCGCCCAATCAGGATCTCAACAATGATTTTGTTCAGAGTGGATTGATTAATAAGTTCAATCTTCAATTTGAACTGAGCTGGAAGCTCCTTAAGCGTCTGCTCGAGTATGAAGGCGCCACGCTTGCCGCGTCGGGGTCTCCTCGTGCCATCTTGAAGGAGTCGTACCGATTCTACGACTTTATTGATGAGGCGGCCTGGCTAGACATGCTCAGAGACCGCAATACGAACGTCCATATCTACGACAACAAGCTCGCTCAAGATTTGATTCAGCGCATCTTGAACGTCTATATCCCCGCTTTCTGTCAGTTGAGGGACGGGCTGATGGAGCGATACGGCGAGCTTCTGATGGCGCCCGACGACCAGTTTGTTTAATTCCTTAAGATTTCGCGGAGGGTTGTTGCCGTTTACCGAGGGGTTGTTGTGCAACAACGGGCGAGCTGCAATACTTATTTTTATCTTTGCAAACTGAACTTTAACTACACCAATGCAGGGAGGATCTTATGCAGCCCAAGCATTCTGCTATTGTCGCGGGCCTGACGCTGGCGCTTTCGTTTGGCGCCGTTTCCGCGCCGGCACCCGCCGCTGCCGAGGAGCCCACGCCGGGCGTTGCCTCGGATGCCACCGATATCGATAAGGGCCTTTACACCCAACAGTCCTTCTCGGGCGTGCTGAGGTCGGTCCAGGGCGTTTCGTTTGTCAACGTGACTCCCGAGATGAAGTACTTCACCAAATATGAGAGCCATGGCAACTATAACCAGGGCTTTTCGTATGGTGACGGCTACAACGCGCTGGGCTATTACCAGTTCGACCGTCGTTGGTCGCTCATTCCGTTTATGAAGCAGGTCTACAACTACGATTCTGCTAAGTACGGCATGCTTAAAGCTGCGATTGATCGCGGCAGCGAGATTACCAACGCGAACAATCCCATGTCCGAGAACGGTCAGCTCACCGAGCTGGGCCGTATCGCGCAGGAGGCTTTCCAGGGTGCTTACAACACCGATCCTGTTGAGTTCTCTGCACTTCAAGATGCCTATGCGTACAACTCGTACTATGCGGTGACCGAGGCGTGGCTCAAGAGCGGCCTGGGTATTGATATTTCGGGCCGCGCCGATTGCGTCAAGGGCATGGTGTGGAGCATTACCAACATGTGCGGCACTGGTGGCTGCAGGGACTTTTTCCGCTGGGCGAATCTTTCCAACGATATGTCCGACCGAGAGTTTGTGACGGCGCTCTCCAATAGCGTGGTCAACAATGTCGCCACCAAGTTTTCGAGTCAGCCCCAGTATCATGAGGGCTGGAAGAATCGTTATAAGAATGAGCTGAAGGACTGCTTGGTTTATATCGCCGAGGATGAGGCTGCCGTTGCGACGCCCGTGCAGCCCGAGCCTACGCCGGCGCCCTCGCCGACACCTGATTCGAATGACGGCTCGAGTGACGATGTCAACGATGACAGGATGGATGCGCCCTCGACCGATGCTGACGGTAATGGCTCTGCTGGTGGCGCTACCAACGACGGCTCTACCTCGAACGGCTCCGATTTGAACGGCTCTGCTGCGGGCGATTCGTCTTCAAGCTCTGCCGGCAATACGGACAGCGACGCTTCTGGTTCGACCGACGCTGACACCTCTAACTCATCCACCGGTTCGAGCGATTCGTCCGTTGGCACCGGCTCTAACAACGGCTCCGGCTCTGACGCAACCCCTGATTCCGATGCTTCCAAGGACGACTCGAATAAGGCGCCGGACGCTCCCGTTGCTTCGCCGGACAAGAAGCCTTCTTTCTCCGTGCAGCTTGGTTCTACGTTGGGCTCTTCGCTGATGGCTGGCGTCAATAATGGCTCGACTCAGAACAAGGACAACTCTGATCAGGTTTCCATGGAAAAGACCGAGGCCGCAAAGGGCGACTCAAAGGACGAGGCTTCCGAGAAGGCTGAATCCGATAAGGGTCCTAGCTCTGATGAGAAGGGCGACAAGTCCGGTCAGAAGAAGGACGAGGGTAAGAAGTCTGAATCTGAGGATAAGGACGAGAACAAGGGCAAGACCGAGGACGGAAAGCAGCAGGGCGAGGACGGCGGCAAGGGCAACACCGACAACCAGAACCAAGAGCAAAATGACTCCAAGACGGTGACCACTACAACCACGACGACTACAACGACCAAGTCATCTGGCGGTAACATGCCCAAGACGGGCGACCTTATCGTTATGGCGAGCCTTGCCAGCGCGAGCTTGGCCACGCTGGGCGCTACGTCCATCGTGAGCGGTAAGCATAAGCTCGATCAGCAGAAGAAGGCTTCTGGGGAGGATGGCTCGGAGGAGTAGCCTCTTGGTTGCTAGATAACTAAAGAGTTGGGACGGGGTCCAGTGCGAATGCATCGGGCCCCGTTTTGTTGCGCAACGATTAGTTATGCCCCCTCACACCTCTTGTTGCTACCGTTGCCCGATATGTTTGCGCGGCGACATCGGTACATGCGATGCGGTCATTACAATTGACATCGTGCTGCGATTTAGGGGGAACGTTTTGGTGTCTGAACAGGCAAATGTTGATTGTGCTGCTGGCTTTGGTGTGCGCTTGATCGGCTGTGCCGACGATGCGGCTTTGCCCATTGGCATGCACGACTATACGGAGGCCCTTGGTTGCTGCACGCTGGTCGACAAGACCATGTTTATTGCCGATGTGTTGGACTGCGACGCGTCCGTTGTGGTGTGCTGTCGACCCGAGGGTTTTGGCAAGAGCATGAACTTGTCGATGCTCAGGGCTTTTCTGGAGCGTCCAGCGGTCGGTCGCTCTGGTCAGCGTTTGTTTGCCGATGCTCAGATTTGGGATGCGAACGGCGGGCGCTATCGGGATGAGTATGCTTGCTATCCGGTGATATCGCTGGACTTTTCTGGCGCTGGGAGGCGTGGCCCCGCTGTTGCCGGCGTCGTGCGCGATGCCCTTTCGGGCGAGTGTGCTCGCTTGTTGGCGCTCTTGGAGGCTCCGGATTTAGCTCGAGATAAGGTGCGTCACATCGAACGTGTTGCGCGTGGCGTGGCGAGCGCGGACGAGGTTGACTCGGTGCTCGGTGTGCTCATAGAGCTGCTGGAGATTGCCTGCGATGAGCAGGTTGTATTGCTCGTTGATGGGTGCGATGCGGCGTGGTCTCGTCGTGCGAGCGCGAGGGACGCTTCCGACGCCGATCCGGCAGAACTACTTGACCGTGCGCTGTTTGACGCCATTGCCACTGCGCGCGATTCGTTGCGGCTGACGTGTCTGATGGGGGAGTGTCCCGGTCCTGCCGAAGCGGCGCTTTCTTCGCGCGGCTGCTCGTATTGTCTGACGACGCCGCTGTCGGCGTGGTGTGACCGTTGGTTCGGTTTTTCGGATGCCGAGGTCGAGGCTCTTTTGAATCATGCTGGGCGCGAGGAATACCTGGATGATGCGCGTGAATGGCTCGAGGGGTATCGGTTTGGCAGGGCCTATTGCTCGAGTCCAGCGCGTGTGATCGGTTTTCTGGACCGAGGCTGCACGGCGCCTGTGCGCGCCGATCTGTATGGGTATGCGGATTGCCTGAGTAGGGTAGTTGCCGGGTGGAATCTCGACCGCCTTTCGGTCTTGTTTGATTTGCTCGAGGCCCATGGGTGCGCTGAGGTCCCGCTTTGTTTGGGCGCTGCAGAGCCAGATGTCTCGCCTGACGATGGCATGTGGACAGCGCTGTATCTGTCTGGTTTTCTCACGACGGATATGACTGAGGAGCCAGAGCGTGGCGATCGCCTCCGTGCTTTGCGATTGCCCAATAAAGAGCTTCGCCAGGCCTTGCGTCTAGTGATTGTTGAGTGGTTTGAGTGCGCTGCCGAAGACACTCGAGATGTCGATGCGTTTCGCGGCGGGCTGTGCCGTGGGAACGAGGATACCGTGAGGCGGGCGCTAAGCCGCATCCTGGGGGATGCGGGTATCGGTGAGACCGACCCAGATAAGCCGCTGCCATATCATCTGCTCTTGCAGGGGCTCTGCTTTGGCTTGCCGGGCTATGCCAATCCTGCTTCGAGGCGAAAGTGTGGCGCGGGTCGCTGGGACATCCAGGTTTTTCCTACGGGCGCCGTGTTCGACATAGCCGATACGATCGGTATGCTCGATGAACGTCCGCTGATAACGATCAACATGATGTATGACCCCGGTGTGGATGCGCTGGGCCTGGAATTGCTGGCCGTGCAGGCGCTGCTCGACATAGAGCGCGACGGCATCGACGAAATCCGTGTGCCGCGACCCGGCGTTGGCCGCATGCGCTGGGGGTTTGGGTTTGATGGACAGCATGTGGCTACGGTGTACCAGCGGCTTTAAGAGCTGAGGTGTTTCCGGCTTCCGTTACTCGGTGTCCTTCATGGGCGGCATGGGCTTCCAGTTGGGATCCTTGATAATCTTGCGGGCGTCCTTCATGCCACGGCGCAGCGCCGGAATACCGGTCTTAAAGCACTTATCGACCGCAGCCAGGCGAATGAATTCCTTGCAGAAGGTCGCGGCATTGCCCAGGCGGAACAGCATGGGGTGGTAGTCACCGTAGATCTGCATATAGCGAGCGAGGAAGCCTCGGTTGCGCATGATGTAGTAGCGGTTGGTGTCGCTCGTAGAGTTGAGCTGGCGCTTGCCGGCGATATCCCAGTTAGAGACAGCGCGGGCACGCTTGAGCACCACGTCGGCAACAACGGCGGCGGGGAAGTGCTGGCTGGCCACGTAGCCGTAGCAGGCATCGTCGCCGTAGATAAAGAAGCGCGCGTCGGGCAGGCCGATCTTGTCGACCACGCGGCGCGAGAACATGCCGCCCTCAAAGCACAGCTGGTTCATGGTGCGGTAGCCCTCGGGACCCAGATCCCACTTGGCGACTGGGTTGGGAATGCCGAGCGAAAGGATGAGTTGGTATTGCCAAAAGAAGGCGCCGCCGTCAAAGTCTAGGCGCGAACCCTGGATGACATCGTAGCGGTCGGTCCACTTGGCAAGACGCTCGATGCCTTCGGGGATGACGAGCACGTCGTCGTCCATCACCCAGAACCACTGGGCGCCCAGGTCGTAGGCGCATTTAGTGCCGGCGGAGAAGCCGCCCGCACCGCCGCCGTTTTCGAGCTGCGGGGCGTAGATGACGCGGTCGGTGCCGCCCTGCGCGTCGGGCTGCTCGGTGTCGATGCCCCACAGGTTGGCCAGGCGCTCGTTAAATGCGGCGCACATGGCCTCGGTCTCGCGCGAATTTTCGTTATCGACAATCACGATGCGCCAGGGCGCGGCAGTGAGCTTGGTCATAGAGTCGAACAGGTTGGCCAGGAGTTCCTGGCGCTTATAGGTGACGACAACGATGGCGAGCTTGTCGATGGGGGCGGGAAGGGTTGAAGGCATGGGGCAATATATCCTTTCACGCGCGGCGGGCGAGCGCTGCACGGAAGCTATCGAATACGTCCTTGGGACTGTCCTATTGTAAAGGCTCGGCGCACCTTGGCGGCAAGCTTTGAATAAAACGCAGGAACCTGCCATGGGCCCGCCGCATGATGTGGGGCTGCTTTGCCCGCAAGAGGCTCCATAGATTATATAAACGCCCGCTGGCGCGCTGACCCTTTGATACCATGAAACGACAGGTATTTCCTAAGGAGCACATTTGTCTACTAACGCCTCTGGCAGCCCTGTTCTGTCGCTACTTATTCCCATTTACAATGTTCAGCGCTATCTGCGCGAGTGCCTCGATTCCGCCCTGGCGCAGACGCTCAAGGATATTGAGATCATCTGCATTAACGACGGGTCGACCGACAACTCGCCGGCGATTATCCGCGAGTATATGGAGCGCGATGGGCGCGTCAAGATGATCGACAAGGTCAACAGCGGCTACGGCGACTCAATGAACCACGGTCTGGAGATGGCGCGTGGCAAGTACGTTGGCATCTTGGAGTCCGATGACTTTATGGCGCCCGACGCACTCGAAAAGCTTGTCTCGGCCGCCGATAGCAATAATGCCGACTTTGCGAAGGCTAACTTTGATTTCTACTGGTCTAAGCCCGAGGAGCGCCGTTCGCTGCACGAGATGTTTAAGGCCAAGGACTGCGGCAAGCCGGTGCACCCGAGCGATACGACTCAGTTCTTTAAGCAAAAGCCGTCGATTTGGTCGGCCGTGTACCGTCGCGATTTTCTTGAGCGCAACGGCATTAAGTTCCTGCCGACTCCGGGGGCATCCTTTCAGGACACGTCATTCGCCTTTAAGGTGATCGCGTGCGCCGATAAGGCTGTTTACCTGCATGATGCCGTGTTGTCGTATCGCCAGGACAACGAGAATTCCTCGGTCAATTCTTCGGCTAAGGTCTTTTGCGTCAATTCCGAGTATGCCGAGATTGAGCGTTGGATTCGAGAGGATTATGCCCGCGACCACGCAAGCGGCGATGTCGCGCGCATGCTCAAGTTCAATCAACTCATTAAGTACGATTCGTACATGTGGAACTACGTGCGCCTGGCGCCTAAGTTCTATAAGGAGTTCCTGGTTCAGATGGCCAAGGAGTTCCAAACGGCCTTGGACGTCGGGGACTTTTCGCTTGACGACCTCAAGCCGTGGAAGCGCGCAAATCTCGCTGCCATCCTCAAAGATCCTGAGGGCTGGGTTGACGAGCATCCGAGTTTTGCGACGGATGGTGCCTTGGGGCGTGCTAAGTATTACGCCTCGGTTGGAGGCCCAGGCGTGGTCGCCGCCTTCCTCATCGAATCGCTGAGGGGGTAGGTCGGCATGGGAGAGGCCTCGTGTCCTAAAGCTACCATTGTCGTCCCCGTTTACAACTCTGCGCGCTCCATTCAGCGATGCCTCGATTCGCTGTTGGCCCAGTCTGAGCGTTCGATTCAGGTTGTCTGCGTCAACGACGGTTCGACTGATGATTCGTTGAACGTGTTGCGTCGGATCGCGCAGGCCGACGATCGCGTACTGGTGATTGACCAGGAAAACGCGGGCGTCTCGTGTGCTCGAAATGCCGGCATCGATGCCGCCGTGGGCGGGACCGTCTTTTTTGTGGACGCCGACGATTACATCGATGCCCAGACGGTCGAGCGCGTGCTGCATGCCATGGAGTCTGCGGATGCCGAGGCCGCCGTTTTTGGCGGCGTCTGTGAACCTGCCGATGCTGCCCCCAAACGCGTCCAGCAACTCATGAGCCCCAAAGCTGGTACCTTCGGCGCCCGCGATCCTCAACTGCTGTTCCATTCGAATGCGCAGCCCTATGCCTGCCGTGCGGCTTTTTCGCGCGAGCTGCTCAATCGCGAAGGCATTCGCTTCGCCCCCGGTTTGGCTTTGGGCGAGGACGTCGTCTTCCAATTTGCGGCTTATGCGCTTGCCCGCAGGACCGTCGTCATGCCTGACAAGTTCTACCACTACGTGATGGAGAGCGAATCGGCGACGCACGAGTTCAACAGTGCCGAGGCGCGCGCCAAAAAGCTTGACGCCCACATGAAGATGCTCGAGGAGGTCTTGGAAGACTGGGCGGCCTATGGTCTTTTGGACCTGTGTCCCGGCGAGCTGATAACTTGGTTTTTGGACCTAATTGTGTTCGATCTGGCGCGCTTGGATGCCGATGACTTCCATCGCGTGGCGGCTCGCGTCAACATGGACCTCACGACGTTTTTGGGAACGGAGTGGGCGGATATGCCTGCTAAGGGTGCCGTTCGCCGTGTTGCCCACAAGCTCGTTGCGGCGACCTCGGGCGTTTCGATGGCAGACGCCACGCTGTTCTATCTTTCGACTCGCGGTCTCAAAGCCTGCCTGGAGCGCTTTCTATAATTCCAAGCGCTGCCGCCCGCCGCAACTCGGCTGCTAAAATAACCCTGTTACACGCTATTCAACGGGAGGTTCTCTTGCAGAACTCTGATACCCCTAAAGTTTCGCTGCTTGTCCCCATTTGCAATGTCGAGCGCTATCTGCGCGTGTGCCTCGATTCCGCCGTGGCGCAGACGCTCAATGACATCGAGATCATCTGCATCAACGACGGCTCCACCGATAGCTCGCCGGATATCATCCGCGAGTACATGGAGCACGACCCCCGTGTAAAGATGATCGACAAGGCCAACAGCGGCTACGGCGACTCGATGAACCGTGGCCTGGAGATGGCGCGCGGTGAGTACGTGGGCATCCTTGAGTCCGACGACTTTATGTTTGAGGATTCGCTTCAAAAGCTGGTCGCCAAGGCCGATGCTGAGCATGCCGATGCGGTAAAGGGCGACTTTTATCTGTATTGGTCCACGCCCAGCGAGCGACGTGAGCTGTTTGGGATTATCGACGAGCATATGACGGGCGCCGCGTATCGCCCCGTCGATCGCCCGGGCATCTTCTACCGCAAACCTTCCATTTGGTCGGCTATCTATCGGCGCGCGTTCCTCAACGACAATCAGATTCGCTTCCTTCCCACGCCGGGTGCCTCGTATCAGGATGCGGGTTTTAACTTTAAGGTCTGGGCATGCGCCGAGCGTGCTGCGTTTATCGCGGACCCCATTTTGTGCTATCGCCAAGACAACGAGAAGAGCTCCGTTAATTCGCCCAACAAGGTATTTTGCGTGTGCGACGAATACGCCGAGATGCAGCGCTTTTTGGATGAACGCCCCGAGCTTAAGGCTCATCTTCAGGGTATTTTAATGCGCATGAAGGTCGATACGTACCGTTGGAACGATGAGCGCCTGGTCGATGAACTGCGCGAGCAGTTTTGGAAGAAAGCCTCGTCCGAGCTCAAGGCCGACTGGGATGCCGGTCGCTTTGATCTGTCGCTGTTTGATCCGCGTGGCGAGACCGACTTGCGCCTGATGGTCAAGTCGCCCCGCGCCTATATCGATTCGCGCTTTGACTTTAAGAAGCCGGGCAAGCTCAATACGTTTAAGCATTACTTTAAGATTGGCGGCCTGCCGCTGGTCTGGCGTGTGCTGACATATCAGTGCACCTACGGCGACAACCCGCACCCCGATGACGTTCCGGCCGCACAGTAGGAGCGAGTGACTATGGCTACCCCCAAGATTTCCGTTGTCGTTCCCATCTATAAAGTGGAGGAGTGCCTGGCCTGGTGCCTGGACTCCCTGCTTGCGCAGGACATGCCCGATTGGGAAGGCGTGCTGGTCAACGATGGCTCGCCGGACGGCTCGCGCGATATTGCGGCTGCCTATTGCGAAAAGGACGCGCGCTTTACGCTGGTCGATAAGGAGAACGGCGGCCTGTCGAGTGCGCGTAATGCAGGCATCGCCGCGTCCACGGCGCCTATCGTTGCGTTTTTGGATTCCGACGACCGATTTACGCCCGATGCATGCCGCGTGATCGTCGATGCCTTTGAGCGCGAGGACTGCGACGTTTTGACCTTTGGCGCGAATCCGTATCCGCTTGAGGCGGGGTATCCGTGGCTTAACTATGTGCTGAGCCCGCGCGATGTGTCGTTTGAAGGCTATAGCTCCGACCTACTGTTTAAGGAAGCATCTCGCCCGTTTGCATGGCGCACCGCCTGCAAGCGTGAGTTTTTGCTGGGCAACGGGATCGTGTTCGACGAAACCGTTAAGTATGGCGAGGACCAGGTCTTCGATTTTGCCGTGTACGGTCGTTCGCACAAGACCGCGCTTATCTCGAACAAGCTGTATGATTACCGCGTGGCGCGCAAGGGTTCGCTCATGGACACCATGCGCTACGACGACGAGACGCGTCTGCTGGAGCACGTGAAGATTTACTCTGCGGTGCTGGCTGACTGGCAGCGCGACGGTCTCGATGCTCAGCATGCCGATGACCTGGCGTACTTCCTCTGCGATCTGGTGCTGTACGATGCGCTCAGGCTGTTGAGTACGGATTGCGGCAAGGTGTTTGCTGCCGTTGCCACGGCGCTTGCCGGTTCTGCCGTGGGCAGCGATGCTGCGCTCGCACAATGCGCTCCTTCTGTTGCTGCTATGGTGCGTGCGGCGCTTACCAGCAAGGCCCCCAATGTCCGTGCGTGCAAAAAGCTCATGTTCGATTACGATGTCTTGAGGTTTGGGCGCCTGGGTGCCTGCAAGCGCGTGGCAGCGAACGCCCTGGGAAAGCGAGAAGTGTAGATGAGTATCAAGCGTTTGGCACTTTGCCGCAGCCAGGGCCGTCTTTTTGTGCTGCTTCGTTTTGCCGGTCAGGATGTCGCCGCGCTTATTGAGCGGGAGGCCTCTCAGGCGTTTGCCCATGCGACTACGAGCGGTTCTTGTTTGCCGTCACTGGTGCTCCCGGTCGATCATGGCCGTGTGCTGGCGCTATGCCCTTCTGTTTCCGATTACGAGCGCGAGCTCGCCGTTTTGGTGCTTCCGTTTTTGGATGGCTCGTCGATGGATGCCGTTTTTGCATCCGGTGGCCAAAGGTTGGGCTCTATTCGTCTCGATAGCCGCGTGGCCAAATTGGAATCCAAGATTAACTACAAAGCAAAGCCTGCGCTGTGCGCGCTTATCCGCGATGCGCAGCGTGGCGAACACTGCGGCCGCTACGAGATCGATGCCATTCGCTATTTGCCGGCAGACGTCGGCGCGGTGTGGCGCTATGAGGTTACCTGGGCGGGAGACCCCCAGTGCGCGCCTGAGCTCCAGATCTTCGATACGCATATGAATGCCATCGATGTTACCGTGCATGTGTTTGAATCGCAGGTCGATGTTCCGCAGCAGAACGGATGCCGCATCAATAAATCGTATCTGAGTGTTGAGATGCCTCAGGATATACGAGATTTTGTCGCGATCGTGAGCGATCCCACAGAGCGGATCCAAAGCGGGTTTTGCGCCATGGATGGTCGCCTGTACAACGGCATGGTCGACGACAGCTGGAACCGTATGAAGGACGCGCGTGCAGACGACGCAGCTTATCGACGTTGGTTTGAGCAGCATCGCGCAAAGCCGGGCGATTTGGCGTGCCAGCGTGTCGCTTCGGCGGCCTTTGCCTATAGACCGCTCGTGAGCATTGTGGTGCCGTGCTACAAGACTGATCGGGTCTACCTGCGCGAGCTGCTGGAATCGGTGCAAGCCCAGAGCTATGACAACTGGGAATTGCTGCTTATGGACGCCTCGCCCGAATGGGACGCGGTGGCCACCCTTGCGGCAGGTGCCAACGACGAGCGCATCCGTCGCATCGAGCTTCCCGGCAACGGCGGCATTGTGGTCAACACCAACGCAGGTATCGAGCAAGCGACAGGCGACTACATCGCTTTCTTGGACCACGATGACATTCTGGAACCGGACGCGTTATTCCAGTATGTTTCCGCGCTGAACAAGGCGGCCGAGGGCGAGCGTCCCCAGGTCCTGTTCTGTGATGAGGACATGTTCCAGAAAACGGGGGAGTGGGGCCAGCCGGTCTTTAAGACCGTACTCAACGTCGACCTGCTCTATAGCCATAACTGCGTGACGCATTTCCTGATGGTGGAGAAGGCGCTCATCGATCACATTGGTATGTCCCCAGAAGACGTTGCGGGCGCCCAGGACTACGACTTGACGCTTCGCTGCCTTGCAGCCGGCGCGCGCTTTGAGCACGTTGCGCATGTGCTGTATCACTGGCGCGTGCATCCGGGATCGACCGCCGATGGCTCTGCCGATAGCAAGCCGTATGCCATTGAAGCGGGTCGTCTTGCGCTGCAGCGCCACTTTAACGCGCTGGGCGTTCACGGAACGGTCGAGGAGACCGAGACGCCGTTTGTCTACCGCATGCGCCATGCGCTGCCGGAGCCTGCGCCGCTGGTGAGCATTGTGATCCCCACCAAGGATCACATTGAGACGCTCGATGCCTGTGTGATGTCGATCGCCCAGAAGGCCACGTATACCAATTACGAGATCGTCTTGGTGGAGAACAACAGTGAAGCCCCGGAGACGTTTGCGTATTACGAAACCCTGCCAGAGCGCGTGGCTGCAGCATCCGAAGGCAAGGGCATCGCGCGCGTTGTGTACTGGCCGGGCGAGTTCAATTACTCTCAGATCATCAATTTTGGTGTGAAGCACGCCAAGGGTGACTACCTGCTGCTGCTGAACAACGATACCGAGGTCATAAGCCCGGACTTTATCGAAGAGATGATGGGCTATCTGCAGCGTCCCGATGCGGGCGTGGTGGGCGCCAAACTCTACTTTGCCGATCATCTGGTGCAGCATGCCGGCATTTTGATTGGCGTGCGTGGCGCACTTGCCCATGCCAACCAGGACTTCTCGGCAAAGCGCGAGGGCTATCTTGCCCGTGCCGTGCGCCCGGGCAACTTTAGCGCCGTGACGGGTGCCTGCCAGATGGTGCGACGCGACGTATTTGAGCGCGTCGGCGGCTACAACGAGGAATTCGCCGTCGGTTTTAACGACGCAGACTTTTGCCTGCGCGTGTGGGAGGCGGGTTACCGCACCATCTTTACGCCCTATGCCGAGCTGTACCACTACGAGTTCACCTCGCGCGGCAGGGAAGAGGCCAACGAGGAAAAGCTGCGCCGCTGGAAGCGTGAGCAGGCGCTGTTCATGCAGCACTGGCCTGAGTTCTTCCTCGATGGCGACCCGTGGCTCGGACCAAACCTATCCTCCGACAGTGAGTACTTCTCGTTTTAGTGCGAAGTAATGCCAAGGTCCGGCAAAGTATCCTCCAGAGCTGCAAGAGCGGTGGGGTTCAGGTACTCCTCGTTCAAGCAGCTCTTGTCATATCGAAAACGTGTGTCTCGTGAGCATTCGATGAGTTCTGCAGTAAAGAACTTCTCCCAGCTAAAGAACTTTGAGCTTTCGATATGTTCAGCGGGGTTAAGCAGCATGTCCTTAATGTGTTTGCTGTTGAATAATCCCGACTTCAACACGAGCCATTCAAACGATTCCGGTAGGAATAGCTTGATGTTCTTTCGGCGCAATAGAGCAGCTGCTTCCGCAATTTCTGGTCCAAAGGCGGCACCGTCGGCAATCACGAGGATGTCGTTTTCCGGTGCGTCCATAATGCAGTTGCAAATATTTGATTTGCCTCCCGCGCTGATGCATTTAATGCTGCTCTTTTTGCATAGCAAACTGAAGAATTCGTAGCCCGAATTTGTGTCCTCGACAATGACAAGCTCGGGCCTCTCGCCTCTAAAATCAGTATCACCGTAAATACGATATGTAGAGGTGTAGACACGAGAGTAAACGGGATACTTCGTTGTGGTTCGGTTGGTGTTCTTAAGACCGTAGATTTCATCAACGCTATAGGGCAGTTGGCGCAGTGACTCTCTGGCGACAATTACGTAGTAGTTTGAGCTACGCTTTGCTTCATGGGCAAATTCTCTTGATCGAACAAAAGTATTGCCCTCATCAATAAAAACAATACTGCTGGAAATCTCTTGGAGATCTCTACGCCAATATTTTCCAGATATTGTTTTACAGGGCACTTTGCAACTTACTGTTACGCCGCTTTGTGCCCCAAGCTCTTCGTGAGCTGCCACCATATCAAGCAGAGTTGTCTTGCCTGTAGCACTGTTACCTTGGATGATGGTCAGATTTCTATTGATGGTCAGTTTAAACTGAACCCGGTTATTTTGAATAATTACCTTGTATGATCCGCGCATCAGGAGTTCTCCCTTAGGCATTTTCCAGCTATGGGGACAAGGTCAAACATTGTGTGGACTATATCGCCCGTATTTGCAATGGTTACCGTGAATTTGCCGTTTCCAAAATCCATTATGTGGTAGAGATTGATTGTTAGATCCTTTTGCGCGGCGATCCTCAGAATCCAGTAGGCGCAATTATCACCGCAATTTGAGGCGTTATATATATTCTGCGGCATAAAGTACATAAGCAGTAGCGTTTTGGTGCCGCTGGATAGTTTCTCGGGAGGAATGATGCCTAGAATCTTGGTATCGATTGCATTGGGGCCTACCACGGTGCCTTTGTCGATGGATTTTATGACCCTTTGGGCAAAGGAGTCTTGAAACCACTGGGGCGAATATACGTTATCGAAGTAAACGGACGTGTTGTAGATAACGTTTTCCATATCACCATAGTGAATTGTTAGCACGTCAGCTCCTTCGGCTTGCTGATTTGGCATCTAGTGAGATTGATTATATCGCAGCACATGAGGCGGGCGTTATCGGCCCGCGGTAGATGTGATTGATGACCAAGGTTTG
>DBFBFY010000071.1:0-11565 GCA_048201615.1 Collinsella sp. | reverse complement strand
GAAGGCGCTCGGCGAGTACACCGTCACCGTCGACTGCGATGTGATTCAGGCCGATGGCGGCACGCGTACAGCGAGCATCACCGGCGCCTGGGTGGCGCTGCACGACGCCCTCGCCATGTGGGTCGAGGCGGGCAAGATCGAGCGCATCCCGCTTATCGGCCAGGTGGCTGCCATCTCCATGGGCGTTGTCGACGGCAACACTCTGCTCGACTTGGATTATTCCGAGGACAGCCATGCCGAGGTCGACATGAACCTCGTCGCCACCGACACTGGTGAGATGATCGAGCTCCAGGGCACTGGCGAGCAGGCGCCCTTCGACCGCAAACGCCTCAACGCCCTGCTCGACCTGGGCGACAAGGGTATCGCCGAGCTCATCGAGCTCCAGCGCCAAGCCCTCGCCTAACCTACCAAAAAGGGACAGGTTTATTTTGGTAGGTTTTATCTGGGAAAACGTCGAAGTATAAGACTGCCGTTGATTGAGAGGGGAGAGAGGCCGAGGTCCTCGTCGTCCTCAACACGGCATTGCTATAGAGACAAGGAGGCCAGCTATGGCACTTGAGAAGATTGACATCGACACCCTCGACCCGGCGGCGACCATCGTCGTGGCAACCGGCAACGCCCATAAGCTCACCGAGATCGAGGTCATTTTGGGCAAGGTCATGCCCGAGGTACGCTTTGTGGCGCTCGGTCAGCTGGGCGATTTTGAGGACCCCGAGGAAAACGGCACGACGTTTTTGGAGAACGCCATCATCAAGGCGCAGGCTGCGGTCGAGGAGACGGGGCTCATGGCCATTGCCGACGATTCGGGCTTGGTCGTTGATGCCCTGGACGGCGAGCCGGGCGTGTATAGCGCGCGCTATGCGGGCGTGCATGGCGACGATGCCGCCAACAACGCCAAGCTGCTCGTTAACCTGGAAGGCGTGGCCGACGAGGATCGCACCGCGCGCTTTATGAGCGTCGTTGCACTCATCGACACGGACGGTTTGGTCACCTATGGTGAGGGCGCCTGCGAGGGCACTATCGCACACGAGGGGCGCGGCGATCACGGCTTTGGCTATGACCCGCTGTTCCTGCCGGTCGACACGCCGGGCAAGACCATGGCCGAGCTGACGGCGGACGAGAAGAACGCCATCAGCCATCGATTCCATGCGCTCGAGCACCTATCCGCCAAACTGACGGGCGAGGAGTAGGCCGTGCGCGCGGTGGTGCAGCGCGTGCTCAACGCCGGCGTGACGGTCGACGGCGAGTGCGTGGGTCGCATTGGACGCGGCTACCTGGTGCTGCTGGGTGTGGGCCATGGCGATACGCGTGCCGAGGCCGACAAGCTGTGGGGCAAGCTCCGCGGGCTGCGTATCAACGAGGATGAGAACGGCAAGACCAACCTGGCACTTGCCGATGTCGACGGCGAGGTACTCGTGGTGTCGCAGTTCACGCTGTTTGCCGACTGCCGCCACGGCCGCCGTCCGTCGTTTACGGATGCCGGCGCCCCCGATGTCGCCAACGAGCTCTACGAGTACTTCTTGACGCTTGTGCGCGAGGACGTTGAGCATGTGGCGCACGGTATCTTTGGCGCCGACATGAAGGTCGACCTGGTCAACGACGGCCCATTCACCATCGTCTTGGACACCGATAGTCTGTAAGTAATCAATTTGGGACCGGGTTTTTAGCTACTTGCGTATGGCCACAACAGGGTGCTATAGTATTAGAGTTTTGTCTATCTTAGGGGTATTATCCCCTTTTTGAATTGCACCTTCTGGAGGCCCTGTTCATGGAAGAGATGGAAGTCAATCACGTCGACGACATCCACGAGAAGCTGACCGATATGGTGGGCGATCGCGTCAAGGTTAAGGCCAACATGGGCCGTACCCGCGTCGTCGAGCGCATGGGCACCATCAAGAGCGTCCACCCGGCCGTCTTCATTGTCGAGGTCGACGAGCGTCGCGGCCGCAAGTCGCGTCAGTCCTACCAGTATATCGATGTGCTCACCGGTCAGGTCGAGCTGTTCGACCCCGAGAGCGGCGAGCACATCTTTACCCCGCTCGGCAATCAGCTCGAGGAGCATTAACGGTGACCGATCGGTCCCTGACTCTTTCCGCGCCGGCAAAGATTAACCTCTACCTGGGGGTTCATACCGAGCGCGATGACCGCGGCTACCACAGGGTCGATTCCCTGATGGCGGCCGTCGGTCTTTCCGATACCGTGACGGTCACGCCGTCGCAGGCGCTGACCGTCCAGACGGTTCCAGCATCAGATTTTCCCATGCAAAAGAATACGGCGTATCGGGCTGCGGTTGCTATGGCCGAGCATTATGGTCGCGAGGCAAACATCTGCGTGACGATTGAGAAGCGCATTCCATTGTGCGCCGGCTTGGGCGGCCCCTCGACGGATGCGGCCGCGGTCATTGTCGCCTTGGCAGAGCTCTGGGGCATTGATCGCACCGACCCGGCGCTCGACGACATTGCGCGGGGCATTGGTGCTGACGTCCCGTTCTTTTTGCACGCGAGTCCTGCGTTCTACGTAGGCGGGGGAGACGTGCTGGCAACTGAGTACCCCGCGCTGCCCGCGACGCCCGTCGTGCTGGTCAAGCCGCGCGAGGCAAGCGTTTCGACAATTGAAGCCTATCGACGTTTTGACGAGGCCCCGGTGCCTGCGGACGAGCCCGGCGCGATAGCTTCTGCCTTGCGTGCTGGTGATGCTGAGACGGCATATGCGCTCATCCATAACAACCTTGGTGTCATTTCCGCACAGATGGAGTCGCAGATTCAAACGGTCCTCGACTGGCTGCGTAAACAGGACGGAACCGTTGCTGTAGATGTGTGCGGATCGGGTGCCTGCTCGTTTGCCATTTGCGACACCGCTGCCACGGCCGAAAGGCTTGCCGATGCTGCCCAGCAAAATGGCTGGTGGGCCTGCGCGACTGAGCTTATTCCCAACACGGTTCAAATCGACGCGCCAAAGAAATAAAAATTTCTCTAGCACACGACGAAAATCTTTGTTACTATAGTCGAGCTAACGGGTTGTGGCTCAGTTTGGTAGAGCACTGCGTTCGGGACGCAGGGGTCGCTGGTTCAAATCCAGTCAACCCGACCAGAGCATGAGGAGGGACCGCTTCTTGCGGTCCCTTTTTTTAGCTAGTGTTGTGATACCGCGATACCCGCGGTATACTCATTCGAGCTTGTCTCGCTGTATTGTGGAGGTCTACATGTTTGGACTGAGGGCTCCTGAGCTCATCATTATTCTCGTCGTTGTCCTGATTATCTTCGGGCCCAAGAACCTGCCGAAGCTCGGCAAGTCCCTCGGCTCTACCGTCAAGAATATCCGCGAGGGTATGGAGGGCGACGATAAGGCCGAGACCAAGCAGGCCGAGGAGGTCGTGGTCGAGCAGTCCGAGGAGGACAAGGAGATCGCTGAGCTCGAGGCCAAGCTCGCTGCTGCCAAGAAGAAGCAGGCAGAGGACAGCGACGCGGACGCAGAGTAGTCCCATCCCTTTGGGGTGAGCACCTGACCGGCTTGCCCGCAGGCTAGCCGGTCTTTTTCGTTTTGTTGACAGTTGATTGTTTGATCAGAGTTGGGGAGATATCCGTATGGACGCAAGCCAGATCGTACTGACCGCTGAGGGCCGCCAGAAGCTCGTCGAGGAGCTCGCTTGGCGTGAGGGCGATTACGCCAAGGAGATCGTCGAGGACATCAAGGAAGCCCGCGCGTTCGGCGACCTTTCGGAGAACTCCGAGTACGACGCCGCTAAGGACAAGCAGGCCCAGAACGCCGCTCGTATTGCCGAGATCCAGGCCATCCTCGCCAACGCTCAGGTTGCTGCCACCACGGGCGACCT
The DNA here is from genome assembly GCA_048201615.1 of Collinsella sp. Lineage (GTDB taxonomy): Bacteria > Actinomycetota > Coriobacteriia > Coriobacteriales > Coriobacteriaceae > Collinsella. The sequence goes on along the minus strand of DBFBFY010000071.1, from coordinate 7,733 downwards.
GACCGTCTCCATCGGTTCCACCGTTTCGCTGATTGATCCCAACGGCGAGGTCATGGAAGTCACGCTCGTCGGTACCACCGAGACCAACTCGCTCGAGCACAAGATCTCCAACGAGTCTCCGGTCGGTCACGCCATCATCGGTCACGGCGAGGGTGATTCCGTCGAGGTCGTTACGCCTTCCGGCAAGACTCGCGTCTACACCATCGCCAAGATCGCACGCTAGACCACGGTCCCGCGTAAAGGTATGTTTTCGCTCCCTGGGACCGAATCCTGGGGAGCGTTTTAGTTTGAGGAGCTAACTTATGGCAGAGAACCAGAACGCCGCCGATCAGGCATCGACGCTCAACGACGAGCGCGCCACCCGCCTGGCCAAGCGCGCCGCCCTGTTCGAGGCGGGCCAGAACCCCTATCCCGAGCACTCTGAGCTTGAGGACTACGTCGCCGATATCGAGGCTAAGTACGCCGAGCTTGCCGATGGCGAGGACACCGAGGACGTCGTGAAGATCGCTGGCCGTGTGGTCGCCAAGCGCGGTCAGGGCAAGATCATGTTCATCGTCGTGCGCGATGCGACTGCCGAGATTCAGCTGTTCTGCCGCATCAACGACATGGACGAGGCTGCCTGGAGTACGCTCAAGGCCCTCGACCTGGGCGACATCCTGGGCGTGACCGGCGTGGTCGTGCGCACCCAGCGTGGCCAGCTTTCCGTTGCCCCTAAGAGCGCGACCCTGCTTTCCAAGGCCGTTCGTCCGCTGCCCGAGAAGTTCCACGGTCTTTCCGATAAGGAGACCCGCTATCGCCAGCGCTATGTCGACCTGATCGCCAACGACGACGTTCGCGAGACCTTCCGTAAGCGTTCGCAGATTCTCTCCACCTTCCGTCGCTTTATGGAGTCCGACGGCTACATGGAGGTCGAGACCCCCATCCTGCAGACCATCCAAGGCGGCGCTACTGCCAAGCCGTTCATTACCCACTTCAACGCGCTCGATCAGGAGTGCTACCTGCGTATTGCCACCGAGCTGCACCTCAAGCGCTGCATCGTCGGTGGTTTTGAGCGCGTGTTCGAGATCGGCCGCATCTTCCGTAACGAGGGCATGGACCTTACCCACAACCCCGAGTTCACCACGATGGAGGCCTACCGTGCCTTCTCCGACCTCGAGGGCATGAAGGCACTCGCCCAAGGTGTCATCAAGGCTGCCAACAAGGCCATCGGCAACCCCGAGGTCATCGAGTACCAGGGCCAGACCATCGACCTTTCTGGTGAGTGGGCCAGCCGTCCCATGACCGACATCGTCTCCGACGTGCTCGGCAAGCAGGTCACCATCGACACGCCGGTCGAGGAGCTTGCTGCCGCCGCGCGCGAGAAGGGCCTGGAGATCAAGCCCGAGTGGACTGCTGGCAAGATCATCGCCGAGATTTACGATGAGCTGGGCGAGGACACCATCGTTAACCCGACGTTCGTGTGCGATTACCCCATCGAGGTCAGCCCGCTCGCCAAGCGTTTTGAGGACGACCCGCGTTTGACCCACCGCTTTGAGCTGGTCATCGCCGGCCACGAGTACGCCAACGCTTTCTCCGAGCTCAACGACCCGGTCGACCAGGCCGAGCGCTTTGCCGCCCAGATGGCCGAGAAGGCCGGCGGTGACGACGAGGCCATGGAGTACGACGAGGACTACGTGCGCGCCCTCGAGTACGGTATGCCTCCCGCGGGCGGCATTGGCATTGGTATCGACCGCGTGGTCATGCTGCTCACCAACCAGGCTTCTATCCGCGACGTGCTGCTGTTCCCGCACATGAAGCCCGAGAAGGGTTTCCAGTCCGGTGCCGCTGCCGCCAAGGCTGCCGAGGCCGGCAACGCCGCGAGCCCGTTCGTTACGTCGCTTAAGCCCACGCTCGATTACTCCAAGATCGCCGTTGAGCCGCTGTTTGAGGAGTTCGTCGACTTTGATACCTTCTCCAAGAGCGACTTCCGCGCTGTGAAGGTCAAGGCATGCGAGGCCGTCAAGAAGTCCAAGAAGCTGCTGAACTTTACGCTCGACGACGGTACCGGTACCGACCGCACCATCCTCTCCGGTATTCACGCTTATTACGAGCCCGAGGACCTGGTCGGCAAGACCTTGCTCGCCATTACCAACCTGCCTCCGCGCAAGATGATGGGTATTCCCAGCTGCGGCATGCTGATCAGCGCTGTCCACGAGGAGGGGGGCGAGGAGCGCCTCAACCTGATCCAGCTCGACGCCTCCATCCCTGCCGGCGCAAAGATGTACTAACTAGTTACGCGGTTCTACGAACCGCGTAACGGCTCGACGCTGCGCGGGCCGCATTTGGACAATCTGACGTTCAACTTCAAGGGCGCGACCAAAAGGTCAGCGCCCTTTCGTTTCACGTCACCTTGTCACAAATGCGACCCGCTCGCTGACTTATGCTCAACCTGCGGCGCCATTTTTCTTGAAGGCACCTTGCTCGCTCTGGCGGGCTTTCGCTCATATGACCCAATCCGCTGTCAAGAGCCACAATGGCCCCGCCGACCGCTTGCAATCGGTCGGCGGGGCCTGCCGTTGAACCCGTCCCGGTCCGCCCCCGGCATGTCGTCGACGCCTTCGGCTCAGTCTCATATCCGCGGATACCGTTCTGTCGGCCCGCACTCCATTCCTTCGGCGGGGTTCCCCAAGTCTGACTACGCGCATGCGGCCGCTGCCGCGCGCCCAGCGAAAGCGGGGGTATCCCCGAAGGCTGCCCGGCTCGCCGGGACGGGGGCTATGTCTATTCGGTTGCCTCCCGGCACATCGCGCCGAGGGCCCACAGCCACCTCACGAGCTCGGCGGCGGTGGCGGCGTTCGCCTTCGCCTGGGGCATGCCCCTGGCGAGCATCTCCTCGCGGCGCCGGAGCAGGCGCTCGGAACCCTTCCTCCCGTGCATCCTTACCTCGAGCGGGACGCCGCTGCCCTTGGGCATCAGCTTCGGTTGGTGGCTCGCCTGGACGTAGCTCCAGGACCCCTCGACGGCCAGCCTCCTGACGAGGGCGTTGCCGGCCCCGCTGATCCCGCCGAGGCGCACGGAGTCCGCGCTCGACCTCTGCTTCGGGGCGAGGCCGAAGTAGGACGTCACCTGCCTGCCGGAGCGGAACCTCGAGAAGTCGCCGACCTCGGACGCGAAGGCGGCGGCGAGCGCGAACCCGCACCCCTTGATCGACTGGAGCGCCTCGACCTCCGCCGAGAGGGGGCCCGCCGCGACGGCGGCCCTGTACTCGGCGAGGAGGTCGTCGCGCGTCTCGGCGGCCGCCTCGACCTCGCTCCTCAGCGCCGCAAGCGCCCGGATGCCGCCGTCGTCGGCGGGCCGGACCTTGTCGAGCCACCTGAGGAAGTCGTACGTCCAGTACCTCCGGGGGTTTCCGGCCGGCGTCGTGCCGCCGTAGGCGTAGCCGCGGCGGGCCAGGAACGCCAGGAGCCGCTGCTTCGCCGCCGCGAGCCTCGCGGTCGCCGCGTCGTGGGCCCCGGCGAGGTCCCTGAGCCCCTCGATCTCGGGGGACGGCACCCATACCGGGGTGACGTCGTGCGACAGTATCGCCTTGGCCATCCTGGCCGCGTCGTTGCGGTCGTTCTTGGACGAGAGGTCTGCCGCCGACCTCGGGACCTTGGAGACGGCCGCGACGACGCAGTCGACGCCGAGCCCGGAGAGCTCCCTCTGCGGGGCGAAGCCGAGGTAGCCGCTCTCGTAGGCGGCGAGCGACGGGCCGGGGAAGCCCGACATCCACTCCGCGACCTCGCCCCAGGGGTTGCCGCGGAACCTCCTCGTCACGGCCTCGCCCGTCTCCGCGTCGAGCGCGCAGACGGTGGTGGACCTGAGGTGTACGTCCATTCCGAAGGCGGTAGAATATCTAGGCACGGGAGCCTCCCAACCTCGTTGCGGCGCGGCTGCGCCTCTGGCACTTCAACAACATTGTCGCAGCCCCGACCCGCGGTCACGAGCGGGGGCTCCTGTCGTTTCCGTGCCCCTGGATTGGGTCATAGTGTCTGTCGGTGCCATAACATCGGCGTTGCCTTGGCTGTTGGATGTAGTCGTTTAAGAATGTCCCTAACGACTAGTTGTTTAATGCGCCAGTTTCTGTCGAGTCGGTGCGGTTTGCTGGTTGCCCGTATAATGGTTTGCGTATGAACCGCAACCAAGGAGTTCCAGTTTATGGACCAGAGCCTTTTTAAATTCGACCTGATCGCCGAGGACCCGACGACGCATGCGCGTGCCGGCGTGCTGCACACCCCGCACGGCGACATCGAGACGCCAATCTTTATGCCCGTGGGCACCAAGGCAAACGTCAAGGGCATTCCTACCGAGACGGTCAAGCAGCTCGGCGCCCAGATCGTGCTTGCCAACACCTACCACCTGTCCATGCGTCCCGGCGAGGACACCATCGCCGAGCTGGGCGGCCTGCACAAGTTTATGAACTGGCACGGCCCTATCCTCACCGACTCGGGCGGTTTCCAGGTCTTCAGCCACAACGATGCCGTCAAGCTCACTGACGAGGGCGTGCGCTTTATCGCCAACGATTACGACGGCCGCCATGTGTTCTGGACGCCCGAGGACAACATGGAAATCGCCATGAAGCTCGGCTCCGACATCTGCATGCAGCTCGACCAGTGCCCGGGCTATCCCGCCACGCGCGCTTACGTTGAGCGCGCCGTGGAGCTGTCGAGCATGTGGGCCGAGCGCTGTTATAAGGCGCATACCCGCGATGACCAGGCGCTCTTTGGCATCGTTCAGGGCGGCATGCACCTGGACCTGCGCCTGCGCTCGCTGCGTCATCTGGAGGAGTGCGGCGACTTCCCCGGTTACGGCATTGGCGGCTACTCGGTGGGCGAGGACCACGAGACCATGTTCGAGACCTTGGCACCGCTCGTAAGCGAGTACATGCCCAAGCACAAGCCGCGCTACCTGATGGGCGTCGGCAACCCCACCACCCTCGTGCGCGGTGTGGGTGTGGGCATCGACATGTTCGACTGCGTGCTGCCGACGCGCACCGGCCGCATGGGCACGGCGTTCTCCAGCGAGGGTCGCCTCAACTTCCGCAACGCGCGTTTTGCGCACGACGATGGTCCCATCGATCCCACCTGCACCTGTCCGGTGTGCACGGGCGGTTACAGCCGCGCGCTCATCCGTCACATGGTCACGCAGAAGGAGATGCTCGGCGGCATTTTGCTGTCGATGCACAACATCTACTACCTGCTCAACCTTATGCAGCGTGCTCGCCAGGCCATTATCGAGGGCCGTTACGGTGCGTTTGTGAGCGACTGGATGAATAGCCCTGCCGCGGTGGATTACTAAGGGCGACAGACACGCTTGCAGAGCGTGGGCAATGGCAAAGGCTGAGCGGCAACCGCTCGTCACATTTGCTGACACCGGCTGCGCGACCGCTGACCGATAGCTTGCAAGCACTTGATGCATCGTGGGTACCATACCGAATAGTTGATGTTCGGGCGGGTGTTTGGCGCATGGCGTCGACCCCGCCCGCTTTTCTTTTTCTCGATAGGAGTACCCATGATTAAGAATGAGAACGTCGAGGGCGAGCCTGCCTACGACGAGACGTACCGCCGCGGCCCCGTGGTCATGCGCGGCCCCATGATTCCTAAGGACAACACCTACGCCAACCTGCTGGCGCCCGAGGAGTCGACCGACTGGCTGCATGCCGATCCGTGGCGCGTGCTGCGCATCCAGGCCGAGTTTGTCGATGGTTTTGGCGCGCTGGCCGAGCTCGGACCCGCAGTGACCATCTTCGGCAGCGCCCGCACGCCCAAGACCGATCCGCTCTACAAGGCGGCGCGCACCGTCGGCCGTAAGATTGCTCAGCGCGGCGTGGCGGTTATCACCGGTGGCGGCCCCGGCATCATGGAAGCGGCCAACAGGGGAGCGGCGAGTGTCAACGGCAAGTCAGTTGGCCTGGGCATTGAATTGCCGCACGAGCAGGGGCTCAACAAATATGTGAACCTCGGTATGGACTTCCGCTACTTCTTTGTGCGCAAGACCATGTTCGTCAAATACAGCTCGGGTGCCATTGTGTTTCCCGGTGGTTTTGGTACGCTCGACGAGATGTTCGAGGTGCTCACGCTGGTGCAAACGCACAAGGTCAAGCGCATGCCGCTTGTGCTGGTAGGCAGCGAGTACTGGCAGGGCCTATTCGACTGGCTTAACGGTCCGGTGCTGGACGCCGGTATGATCAGCCCGCTCGATCCCGAGCTCGTGCACATCACCGACGACCTCAACGAGGCCGTCGACATCGCCCTGAGCGGGCTGATGTAGAGTAGCTAAAATGGGACGGGGCTAAAAAGACTGGTCTGAAACGTTTGATATCAGTCTTTTTAGCCCCGTCCCAAATGAACTGCTTCTAAGTTGCGGTGGAATAGGGATTGATTTGCGGCTAATAAGCCAAAAACAGTCCCTATTCCACCGCAACTGATGTGGGCGTCCCTAGTGAGTTGGCTGGTAGCGGGGGCAGTAGCTGATGGCGATGGCATCGACGCCTACGTGGGTGGCGATGGTGCAGCCGATGGGGCCGGTGCCGGCGTCTACGTAATCCTGACCCGCGAGTGCCTCGTTGACAAGCTCCTGCTCCTCGGCGGCGCCGGTCGTGAGCACGCGCACGCTGGAGCCCGGATACTCGGCCAAAAATGCGAGGCAATCTGCCATGGTGTTGGCAACGATGCGCTTGGCGCCGCGGCCCTTTTTGATTGCCTTGATCTCGCCCGATTTCCACTCCGGCGAAACGGTCAGGCGAATGTTGAGCATCTGCGTGAGCTGGCCGGCGAGCTTGGGCGCGCGGCCGTTCTTGACCAGGTTCTCGAGCGTGCGCGGAATCAGTAGCAGATGGGCGTCGGGCAGCGTCGCGCGGATCCGCGCCTCGGTCTCGTCTAGGCTGCGGCCGTCCTCGCGCATGGCGAGCGCGTACTCCACCAGCAGGCCCTCGGCGCCCGAGCCGGTGCGCGAGTCGATGCAGCGCACGTCGAGCTCGTGGGTCTCGGCGACCAGGCATGCGTTGGAATAGCAGGCGGACCATTCGCTGCACAGCGAGATAAAGATCGCGCTATCGTGGCCGTCAGCACGCACGCGGTCAAAGAGTGCCTTGAACTCGCCGGCGCTCGGCTGCGAGGTGTGCGGCAGTTGCTCGGAGCCGGCCATGCGCGCGACGTATTCCTCGGCGGTAATCTGCACCTGGTCGAGCAGGTCCTCGCCCTCGATAATCACATGCAGCGGAATCACGTAAATGCCGAGCTCTTGAGCGCGGGCGGGGGAGATGTCCGACGTGGAGTCGGTTATGATGGCAAAAGACATAATTGCACCTTTCGTTGGGGCGCTTGCGCGCCGCCTTCTTAGAGCAAAGTGCGACAAGTATAGTGGAGTTGCTCTACATTGCTAGGTTCAATTGTTGAATAGTCAACAGTTTGAAGTGACGGTGTGGAAATCATCAACTGGGGAAGAGGGATGCCGATGGCGGCATTGCAGCTATGCGAGCGGCCGGTTGTGCTGTTCGATTTTGATGGCACGGTGGCCGATACGGGTCGGGCGGTGATGACCTCGACGCGCAAGACGTTGGCCGCGCGCGGGTTTTCGGAGGCGCAGATGGGTGACCTGCGCCGCATGATCGGGCCGCCCCTGTGGAAGAGCTTTCACGACTTTTATGGCTTCTCCCGCGAGGAGTCGCTTGTGGTGGCTGACGAGTACCGTGCCTTTTTTGATGAGCTGGGACC
>DBFBFY010000070.1:0-25358 GCA_048201615.1 Collinsella sp. | reverse complement strand
AAGCCGATCTTGTCGACGAACTCGTACATCTCCTCGATGGAGCAGGTGCCGTACGGGGTGACGAAGGAGAAGGAGTCGGAGCCGATCGTCATGACGACGCCGCGCTTCTTGGCCTCGCGCAGGCAGTCGTAGTTGCGCTGCAGCTCCTTCTCGACCAGAGTGCCCTCGTACTTGTCGTGCAGCTCGGGGACGTAGACGGGCGGATAGGTGGCGTACCAGGTGGGCAGGAAGGCGATCGTCGGGGTGAAGAAGGTGCCCTGCTCGGCCATGAGGTCCATGGTGCGCTCATCGATATCGAAGCCGTGAATCAGCTGCTCGCAGCCAAAGCGGACGGAATCGTAGGCAGCGGCGTGGTTGTTGTAACAGTGGCTCCACACGGGGATGCCGACCATCTTGGCCTCTTCGACCACGGCCTGAATCTCCTCGGAGCAGTAGTGCTGGTCGCGGCCGGAGTCCCAGCGCCAGATGCCGCCACCGGTAGCCCAGATCTTGATGGCATCGGGGTTCTCGCGCAGGCGACGACGGACGGCCTTGCGCAGATCCCAAGGACCGTCGACCTGATCGCCCCAGGGGTGCGATTCCTTGTTGAGCTCCTGGCTGCAGTGGTGGGAGTCGCCGTGGCCGGCAACGCGGCAGAAGCCAAGGCCGGTGGCCAGAACGCGCGGGCCCTTGAAGACGCCCTTGTCGATGCAGTCACGGATCTGGATACCAAAGCGGCCGATCTCGCAGACGGTGGTGAGGCCGTGGGTGAGGCAGTCGTAGGCCTGCTTGACGGCGACGGCCTGCTTCTCGAGGAGCGGCTGCATGACCCAGTCGGTGTCATCGTCGGTCAAGTTGCCCGAGAAGTGCAGGTGGGTGTCGATCAGGCCGGGAAGGACGGTCTTGCCGGCGGCGTCGATGACCTCAACGCCCTCGGGAAGGTCCTGCATGGCACCGGCGTACTCGATCTTGCCGTTGTCGTCGACGAGAACGAGGGAGTTCTCGACCGGCTCGGCGCCGGTACCGTCGATGAGCTTGCCGCCAACGATTGCATACTTAGTGGACATGGTTCCTCCTTATGGATCCATATAGTGGGCGAGGCCGTATTGGGTTAAGGCCTCACAAAGCTACCCAAGTGGTGCCGGGTTCGGTGCGCGGAAGAGAGGGTCCCGCGCACCTGATCCGCCCCGGCTCGGCGTTACTTTTTGCGGGAATTGGTGAAGGCCATGAGAGCCAGGCCAATAGCCAACCAGCCGATCACGATGCTCCACTCCACCATGTTGAGGGAGGCGGGAGAGAACGGAATCACGAGCAGGCCGATGATGATGGCGCAGGCAGCGATGGCGAGGCAGATGCCAAACTTGCCGCCGGGCACCTCGTAGGGACGAGGCAGGTCGGGCTCGGTGAAGCGCATACGCAGGCAAGCGAGGGCGACCATGCCGCAGGAGAAGATGAAGGCGAGAGCCGACACGTTGGTCAGAGGGATGAGCATGTTCTTGCCCAGGAACGGACCGACGACGGTGATGACGCCCAGAACGACGCAGGCGAGCTTGGGAGCGCCGGACTTGGGGTCGACCTCGGCGAACTGCTCGGGCAGCTGGCCCTTGCGGCCCATGGCGAGCATGATGCGGCTCGTGGCGCCGTAGAAGGAGTTCATCGGACCCATGGGTCCAAGCGTGGCGATGACGAGCATGGCCAGGTACAGAAGCATGTTGATGCCCTTGAGGCAGGCAAGCGCGGGAACCGGGCTCTTAACAAACTCATGCCAGTCGAGGATGGTGCCGAACGAGTAGATGCAGACCATGTAGAAGCCGCCAGCGGCCAGCAGGGCCAGGGAGATGATCTTGCCGAACTTGTTCCAGTTGAGGCCCTCGGCTGCTTCCTCAGCCTGCTGAGGAATGGTGTCGAAACCGGCGTAGAAGAACGGAGTCAGAACCAGGACCGACACGATGCCGGCGAACAGGCTGGTGCTCTCGGTAGCGGCCTTGCCGCCGCCAGCGCCGGCGACCTGGGAGAACACGGGCATGGCGTTGTCCGGCGAGCCGGTGAACAGCGAGACGCCCATGGCGAGCAGCATGCCGCAGAGCAGGGCCTTGGTCAGGAAGGCCTGGAGCTTGGCGGCCGAGCTGGCACCGCGGAAGTTGAGGAAGATGACGTAGACTGCAAAGCCGAGCGCGATCAGCGTCGGGAACAGGTAAACGTCGGCCCCCAGGATGGTGTAGAGCTTGACGGCGCGCAGCCACTCAAGACCGGGCAGGCTACCGAACATCTCGGACACGAGGGTCGAAATGGCAATGGCCTCCCACGGGCACAGGATGCCGTTGCCCAGGGCCAAAAGCCATCCGGTGATGTAGCTCAGCGTACGGCCAAAGCTACGATCGACATACTCGACGATGCCGCCCGAGATGGGGATAGCAGCCGTGAGCTCACCGAAAACAGCTCCGACGGGCACGAGGAAGATTGCACCCAAGAGGAATGCGATCATAGCGGGAACGGGACCGCCGCCCACGACCATCCAGTCGCCGACCTGCAGAACCCAACCGGTACCGATGATGGCACCGAAACCGATGGTGAAGAAGTTCCAGAGCGAGAGCGTTTTCTTCATGCCGCCGTTATCCTCGACTGCAACCTCTGCGTTCTTGTCCGCCATTGTTCCCCTCCTTTCCTTTTTGACGCCCCTTGACGTCACCCCTTGCGCGGTCTGTTTTGCCGCGCGCTTTTATTTCGTGGCTTTAAGATACGGCCTTGGCACAGCAGCGCCGCTTGTAGCTCGACCGAAGGCAGAACTGCAAAACGAGCGGCGCCGTTTTTGGGACGAACGGCGGGAGACGTCATTCGTCTTGGACGTTTTCATCTTGTCTGCTTTTGAAGACCTGTTGCCGTGACGCTTGGCGCGCGGCGCGGCAACGTTCATACCATTTGTCAGGCTTTTGGCGCACATACCCATGTGTCGTGCATCTTTTTATGTAGGATAGACAAGTTACACATGAGGCAAGGTGATTCGAATGGCATACGGATACAATGACGGCGACCAACGGCCACAAAGCGTGCGCCTTGCCGGCCGCACCACGCCAACGCCCAGAAGCACCTCCGACAACGACAACCCGCAGCGCCCCCAAGAGCAGCCCGGGGCTTCTTCGCGGCAGCAAAGCCGTACCGTGCAGCAGTCAGACCGCGTGAGTACGAGCACACGCCAACGTCAGACCGACACATTGCAGCCACGCCGCTACGATCGCCGTAAGACCGACTACTACGTCAAGCGCTCCTTTTCGCGACCTCAACGCGATCGCGGCAATTCCGCCCCTCACCCCGCGTCGCACACCACAAGCCACGCGCTTCCGGCCCGCCGCCTACGCCTTGCGCTTTGCTCCATCGCCGCCTGCCTCGTCTTTGTGTTTTTGGGATCCTGTATCTCCCACGGATCAGCCGGTCTTGAGCCCGCTGCCGAGGACAAGCTGCTTAAAGCTCCCGTCGCGCCCGGTTACTCCTTTGCGTTCTCGACCCCACGCTCGCAATGGCAGGCCGGCGCCATGCCCCACATCTACCAAATTGACCCCGCATGGTCGGAGCTGCCCTATGCCGGCGGCACTATTCGCGAAAACGCTTGCGGTCCCACTTGCCTCACCATGGTCTATATCTTTAAGACCGGCCACACCGATAAGACGCCGGTCGATATATGCGCACTGGCCGAAGCCGGCAACTACGCCCCCACCGGTGCCACCGAGTGGTCGTTTATGACAGGCGGTGCGTGGCAGCTGGGGCTCAACGGAACACAGCTCTATAACGATCGCGAATCGATTACCCAAGCACTTCGCTCGGGTGCGCCCGTCATCGCCGCAGTGCGCCCCGGTACGTTTACCAACGTAGGCCACTACATCGTGCTCTACGGCATCGACGACGCCAACCAGATTGGCGTCTACGACCCCAACTCGGCCAGCCGCAGCGCCCGCCGCTGGGGCGTCGTAGAGGTCCTCAACGAAGTCGAAGCCATGTGGGCCTACTACTAGTCATTGGGGACAGACTTAAATGAGTGGTCATTGGGGACGCTCTTGTTTGACTAGTCATTTAAGAACGTCCCCAATGACTAGGTAAATAGCAAAAGCCCCGCAGTCGGAGCGGACTGCGGGGCTCATGAAGAGAGGCTAGTTTGTGGGCGCTTTGCCTGGCGCCCACGAGAGAGGCAACAGAGTAGAGACTACTCGTGGATACGGGTACCGGAGAGGCCAGCCATGGTCTCGGCGGCCTTGTCCAGAGCGCCGATGATGCAGGTGCGGCCCTTGCGGGAACGGGCGAACTTGATGGCAGCGCGGACCTTGGGCTCCATGGAACCCTTGCCGAACTGGCCCTCGTCGGCCAGGCGCTCGGCCTCGTCGGCGGTGAGGTCCTCGAGCTCCTCCTGGTTGGGCTTGCCAAAGTTGATGGCGACATGCTCAACGGCGGTCAGCAGGAACAGAACGTCGGCGTCGCAGTCCTCGGCCAGCAGCTCGCCGCCCAGGTCCTTGTCGATGACGGCGGGAACGCCCTTGTAGCAGCCCTTGTTCTCGTAGTCGCGGACGACGGGGATGCCGCCGCCACCGCAGGCGATGACGATGAACTCGTTGTCGAGCAGGTTGAGGATGGAGTCAGCCTCGACGATCTTCTTGGGATCGGGGGAAGCGACGACGCGACGCCAGCCGCGGCCGGAATCCTCGACGAAGACCTTGGAGGGATCCTCGGCCATGAACTCCTTGGCCTGCTCCTCGGTATAGAAGGGACCGATCGGCTTGGTCGGGTTCTTGAACGCGGGATCATCCGGGTCGCACTCGATCTGGGTGACGACGGTGGCGGCGTGCCAACGCTTATAGCGCTTGTGCATCTCGCGGCCGATGCCCTGCTGCAGGTGATAACCAATGTAGCCCTGGGACATGGCGCCGCACTCGGGCAGCGGCATCTCGGGGGTACCGATGGCATCGTGGGCAGCGGCGAAGGCGTTCTGGATCATGCCGACCTGCGGGCCGTTGCCGTGGGTGATGATGATCTCGTTGCCCTGCTCGATGAGGCCGAGGAGGGCATGGGCGGTGTTGCTCACGGCCTCGATCTGCTCGACGGGGTTGTTGCCGAGGGCGTTGCCGCCAAGGGCGACGACAATACGATCGGGCTTGCCAAGAGGCTTAGACATTGCTGGAATCCTTTCTGTAAAAGGCCTACAACCCATTAATAACCCGCGTCCGTGCGATACGCGAGTTTATTAAGGTTTATATTCTCTTTATCGCTCATTTTATTCATTTTGAAAATAGCGGAACGGTGAACGGTCGTTTTTATCCGCTCAGCGTACAGAACCCCAGCTCAAGCATATCTACGCCATTTACGTGCAACTTTATTTTAATAGAGCAGGGATTAGACCAGATTATGCAAACTATATCTTTGCTAAACACAAAACAGACAGCGCAATATCTTACTCGCACTATACGAGATTCTATGCACATATAAGTCGAGTATGCACCCCTGCAAAAACAAGTGGCTTTTCATCCAACAAAAGGAATAAAGAAGAGCTCCGAAAAAGCGGCAACGGCCAAGTCCCCCATCCATCCCCAAAGTGGCGCGAGGTTTCGCGGCAAAGCCGCGAAACAGCGAAGGGGACGGAATACCCGACCAACTACGTCCTTCATCCGCCCACACAATCCAAGGACGTAGTCGTAGCAGGATCTGAGGGCTGACCTTTGCGGACGCTCCGCAGGACGAAAGAACCCCCGCCGCACGTAGTGCGCAGCGGGGGTTCTTTCATGTCCGAGGACGTCCGCGAAGGTCAGTCCTCAGATCCTGCGGTGGGAGACCTAGGCCTCGTTGTACACCGTCTTGAGCTTCAGCAGGTGAGCGTAGCGGTCCATAGCGGCCTGCTCGTTCTCCTTGAAGAGCTCCTCGGCGCGCTCGGGGAAGGAACGCGTCAGCGAAGCGTAACGGGCCTCGTTCATCAGGAACTCCTGATAACCGCCCGCGGGCTCCTTGGAATCGAGCGAGAACTTCTTGCCGGCAGCAGCCTCGGGGTTGAAGCGGAAGAGGTTCCAGTAACCGCACTCGACAGCCTTCTTCATCTCGGCCTGGCAGTTCTGCATGCCACCCTTCTTGATGGAGTGCATCTCGCAGGGGCTGTAGCCGATGATGAGGGACGGACCGTCGTAGGCCTCGGCCTCGTGGATGGCCTTGAGGGTCTGAGCCGGGTTGGCGCCCATGGCGACCTGCGCCACGTAGACGTAGCCGTAGCTCATGGCAATCTCGGCCAGGGACTTCTTCTTGGTCACCTTACCGGCAGCGGCGAACTGAGCGACCTGGCCCAGATTCGAGGCCTTGGAGGCCTGACCACCGGTGTTGGAGTAAACCTCGGTGTCGAAGACGAAGACGTTGACGTTGTGGCCGGAAGCCAAGACGTGGTCCAGGCCACCGAAGCCGATGTCGTAGGCCCAGCCGTCGCCGCCGAAGATCCAGAAGGACTTCTTGGTGAGGTAAGCCTTGTCAGCGAGGATCGCCTTGGAAGCGTCGCAGCCGCACTTCTCGAGCTCGGCAACGTAGGCAGCGGCAGCGGTCTTGGAAGCCTCGGTGTCGTTGACGGAGTCGATCCAAGCCTGGCCGGCAGCCTTGAGCTCATCGGACGGACCATCGGCAGCGATGATGTCCTGGGTAGCGGCGATCAGCTTCTTCTGGACGGCCTCGTAACCGACGGCCATGCCCAGACCGTGCTCGGCATTGTCCTCGAACAGGGAGTTGTTCCACGCCGGGCCGTGACCGTCCTTGTCCTTGCAGTAAGGAGCGGTGGCAGCGGGGTTGCCCCAAATGGAGGAGCAGCCGGTGGCGTTGGAGATGAACATGCGGCCGCCGGCAACCTGGGTCACCAGACGTGCATAGGCGGTCTCGGCGCAGCCGGCGCAGGAACCCGAGAACTCCAGGTAGGGCTGCTTAAACTGGCTACCCTTGACGTTGGCCGCGATGAGCTCCTTCTTCTCGGAGACGTTCTCGACCATGTAGTCCCAAACGGGCTGCTGGTCCATCTCCTGCTCGGTGGGAACCATCTCGAGGGCGCCCTTGGGGCAGACCTTGACGCAGTTGGTGCAACCCATGCAGTCGAGCGGGGACACGGCCATGGTGAACTTCATGCCCTTGGCCTTGGGGCCCATGGCGTCGAGCGTGCGGGTAGCCTCGGGCGCGGCGGCAGCCTCGTCCTCGGTCATCGCGAACGGACGGATGGTGGCATGCGGGCACACATAGGCGCACTGGTTGCACTGGATGCACTTGGTCTCGTCCCAGTGGGGAACGACCACGGCGACGCCGCGCTTCTCGTATGCGGAGGCGCCCAGCTCAAACTGGCCGTCAGCGCAATCGACGAAGGCGGAAACAGGCAGGCTGTCGCCATCCATGCGATCGATGGGCTCGAGCAGGTTCTTGACCTGCTGGGCGATAGCGGACTTGGTCTCCTCGGAGAGCTCGACGGGAGCGGCATCCTCGGCGGTAGCCCAGTCGGCCGGAACCTCGAACTTACGGAAAGCGGTAGCGCCGGCATCGATGGCCTTGTGGTTGGCGTCGACGATGGCCTGGCCCTTCTTCATGTAGGACTTGGTAGCCGCGTCCTTCATGTACTGCAGGGCGTCCTCGGCGGGCAGGACCTTGGCCAGCGCGAAGAAGGCGGACTGGAGCACCGTGTTGGTGCGCTTGCCCATGCCGACCTTGGCAGCCAGGTCGATAGCGTCGATCAGGTAGACGTTGACGTTGTTGTTCGCGATGTAGCGCTTGGCCACGGCGGGCATGTGCTCGGCGAACTCCTCGTCGCTCCACTGGCAGTTGACCAGGAAGGTGCCGCCCGGCTTGACGTCGCGAACCATCTTGAAGCCCTTAACGATGTAGCTAGGGTTGTGGCAAGCGACAAAGTCGGCCTTGGTCACGTAGTACGGCGAACGGATCGGAGAATCACCAAAGCGCAGGTGCGAGACGGTGACGCCGCCGGTCTTCTTGGAGTCGTACTGGAAGTAGGCCTGGACGTACTTGTCGGTGTGGTCGCCGATGATCTTGATCGAGTTCTTGTTGGCGCCGACGGTACCGTCGCCACCCAGACCCCAGAACTTGCACTCGATGGTGCCGGGAGCTGCGGTGTTGGGCGCATCCTCGGCCTCGGGCAGGCTCAGGTTGGTCACGTCATCGACAATGCCGATGGTGAACTCGCGCTTGGGCTCGTCCTTCTTGAGCTCCTCGAAGACAGCGAACGCGGACGCGGGAGGCGTGTCCTTGCTGCCCAGGCCATAACGGCCGCCGACGACCTTGATGCCCGTCTTGCCGGCCTCGTAGAGAGCGGAGACGACGTCCTGGTAGAGCGGCTCGCCGATGGAACCCGGCTCCTTGGTACGGTCCATAACGGCGATCTTCTGGACGGTCTCGGGGAGAACGTCGACGAAGTGCTTGATGGAGAACGGACGGAACAGACGGACCTTGACCAGGCCGACCTTCTCGCCGTGGGCGTTGAGGTAGTCGATGACTTCCTCGAGCACGTCGCAGAAGGAGCCCATGCACACGACGACGCGGTCGGCATCGGGAGCGCCGTAGTAGTTGAACAGGCCGTAATCGGTGCCGAGCTTCTCGTTGATCTTCTTCATGTAGCCCTCGACGACGGCGGGAAGCTCGTCGTAGACCTTGTTGCAGGCCTCACGGTTCTGGAAGAAGATATCGCCGTTCTCGTGGCTACCGCGGGTGTGCGGGTGCTCAGGGTTGAGCGCGTGGTCGCGGAAAGCCTGGACGGCGTCCATGTCGCACATCTCGGCCAGATCCTTGTAGTCCCACATGGCGACCTTCTGGATCTCGTGGCTGGTGCGGAAGCCGTCGAAGAAGTTAAGGAACGGGGTCTTACCCTCGATGGCGGCAAGGTGAGCCACCGGCGAGAGGTCCATGACCTCCTGGACGTTGCCCTCGGCGAGCATGGCGAAACCGGTCTGGCGGCAGGCCATGACGTCGGAGTGATCGCCAAAGATGTTCAGGGCGTGGGAAGCGACGCAACGCGCGGAGACGTGGAAGACGCCCGGGAGCTGCTCGCCCGCGATCTTGTACATGTTCGGGATCATCAGGAGCAGACCCTGAGAAGCCGTGTAGGTGGTGGTCAGAGCACCGGCGCCCAGCGAACCGTGAACGGTACCGGCTGCACCTGCCTCGGACTCCATCTCGACGACCTTGACCGGGGTGCCGAAGATATTCTTGCGACCCTGGGCCGCCCACTGGTCGACATGGTCGGCCATCGGGCTGGACGGCGTAATGGGATAGATTCCCGCTACCTCGGTGTACGCATACGAAACATATGCGGCCGCCTCGTTGCCGTCCATAGACTTAAACTTACGCGCCATATACCCCTCTCCTCTCATATAGGTATACAGGCCCCGGCGATCGCCGGGATGTTGGCGTGATGGGATTTTCGCTGTTGCTTCCAATCATCTGGCAGGCAGGCTCAGCAGCAGGTACATGGCGTGGAGAGAAGGCATGCCGAGGCGAGGAGGGCTGCACGCGCTCCACAAGCCCAGCTACCCGTCTTGCACATGACCGAGCGCCGCAAAGGCCGCATGCCGGATGCTCCCGGGCACGCCCCGGCGATGGGAAGCGCCCGCAACGGAAATCCGCATGCGGGTTTATTGTACCCCGCCGTCAAGTGTAATTTCGGCAAATATAGGCGGGCGGTAAAGGTTTACCTTGGGTGACTGCCAAGGGCCAAAATGGCCCCTCCATCCCTGGGCGACCGGCTCTGGTGCGCCAAGGAGTGTCCCCAAGTGCCGGCAGAAAAGGAACGTCCCTATCTGCCGGCTAGAGGGCACCGAAGAGAATGGCGTAGGTAGTGGATTCGCCGAGCTTGAGCTCGTCGCCGGGATTGAGTTGGGCGGAACGGCCGGGTTCGACCTGAATGCAGACGCGCGTGGCCCCGTTTACCACCACGGTTCCGTTGGTGGACGACAAGTCCTCGACGTGCCAGATATTTTGAGCATCGCACCAGATATGGGCATGGCGGGCCGAGACATCGTCGCCGACGTCGGTAATATCGCCCTCGCCAGTGGCCAGCGCGCCAATCTCAACACCCTGCTCACTCGGCTGAATCCAGCGCGGGGCGCTCACGACAAAACTGTTTTGTACGCGCAGCAAGCCCAAGGGGTGCGCCGGGGCGGGTTCGCGTTCGCCCGCGGTCATCGACATGCCAAGCGAACGCGGCGTGGATGTGCCTCCGCCACAGGTCGCGTGCGCGTAGTCGATGGCATAGTTCACCGAGGACCGCACATCCGCCGAACAACCGACGGCGACAAACAGCACCAGCACGGCCTCGGCGCGCTCGGCGGGCATGAGTTCCGCCGCCTGGGACAGGCGATCGAGCGCGTTGCGATAGAGATTCGTGTCCTGGTGGCACTCTTCGAGCGCGCGTACCATCGGTTCACCTGCAGGACCGCACACCATATTGATCACAGCCGTGGAGTCCATGGGATTGCGCTGGCGCAGGGCCAGTTGCGACATAATACGCGCAGCCGAGGTACCGTATTCGGCAAAGTAGCGATGCTGAAGCGTGCCGACCGGCGCGCGAACGATAAAGCGGGAAACCCAAGAGCGATCGGCGGCTCGGCTCTGTGGGCTGCGGCCGTCGGCGAGCGGACGGGACGCAAGCACCAAGCCGCACAGCTCGATATGGCTCAGATGCGCCGCGCGCTTAAAGATGTCAAACATGGCCCCGCATGGGGTGAGCTCAACTTGAGATGCCATGACCTAGGCCTCCTTAGTCGTAGAAATAGAATCGGACGATACTTCGACAGGTCCGCCAAAAGTACGGGCAGCTGCGGCTCCACCGGCAAGCGGAGTCGCCATCCGGGCTTTTGTGCGTCGTGGTGCCGAAACGGGAAGTTCAAAGGCAAAGCCCATCGCAAGCAAAAACCACGTAAGCGTATAGGTTGCAACCAGAGCGGCAACAAGGCCGCCCATCACGGCGCGTTGGGAAAATACGCTACATGCAGCCACAACCAGCACCGGAACCTCGCAGGCAGAAAGCGCAAGCACACCCTGCAGGAAGCCCGAGCGCCGATCGCGCGCAAGCGCCCCCGCGGCAACGCCGGCTATGCCTGGCAGTGCCAACGCCAGTGCGGCAATAATACCCGGTAGCGACCCAGACCACACGAGCGATCCCAAAGTCGCCGTCACGCGAGCGCCCGACGCCAGCAGCGCGGCCGAAACCACGATCACAGCCCAAACCACGCCACAGACGACCGTCGCGCCGACCATCAGCGCGCGACGAACCGCGCGGCCAGACGCATCCATGGGGCACGGCGTGAGCGGCTCGCCGCGGAGCGAACGGCCGACATTTTGCGCATAGTGGTCACAAAACGCCGAGAGCGCCGCCTCGACCGCCGCCGGCTCGGGACGATCCTTTTGATGGCTGGACAGACAGGCCATCACCACGTCGAACAGCTGGGCATCGACAAACGCCAGCGCATCGCGTAGCTCTTCGGAATCCGGCTCAAGCCCTAGCTGCTGGGCCTGCTCGGCCGCGGCGAGCGCCACATCGGGCTCACGACGAAGCAGCTGAGTCAAATCACAACCGGGCGCATGGGCACCAATGGGATAGTCGGGCCGCGTGTCCATCTTGAGACGGTAGGGGCTCGCGATGTCGCGCGTCTTTTTGCGCGAACCCGAGGTGCCCGAAGTGCTCGGCGCGGCTTCGTATGGCGCGACGCCGGCAATGAGCTCGTAAACCGTGCTTGCCGCGGCATAGACGTCGATCGCCGGCGACATACGCAAAGCGCGCAGATCGGGAATATCGTCGGTGAGCATCTCGGGCGGGGCATAGGCAACCGTCGCGCGACGCAGCGTGGCATAGCGCTCGGTAAAGGATGCCTTGCCGCCGGTACCGGCCACGGCCGACGCAGGCTCAAGCGCCAGCGACGAGCCAAAGTCGATCAGGCACAGGTCAAAGGTGCCCTCGGCAAGCTGCCGGTCAAGCGGCAGGCGCGCCGTACGCACCATAATATTAGCGGGCGAGATATCGCGATGGACAAAGCCCTCGCCCACCAGGCTCATACGGCAGAGCAGATCGAACAGGTCGCGACCCAGACGCGCCGCCACAAGCGGCGACAGGCGTCCGGCATCGTCCACGGCGAGTCGCGAACGCAAGCGGGCAAGCGTCTCGCCCTCGACCCATTCCATGACAATTGCAGGCACACCGTCGACCTCGCCCCAGCCATAGAGGCGGGGAAAGCCCTTAAGGCCCGAAAGGGCGCGATGGCATTCGTATTCCTCGCGAAACGCCGCCTTGAACTTGGCGACCAGCGCCTCGTGAGCGGCATCGTCGTCAAACTCATCGCGCGTCGGCAAGATGAGCTGCTTGAGTGCCACGGCCTCGCCTTGGGCGTTGACGGCACGCGTCACGCGGCCGATACCGCCACGGCGCATGGTGGCATCGTCGGCAAACAGCATCGTAAAACGACGCAGATAGGCAGGCAGTTCGTCCTGACCGAGCGCAATGGCCGGCTCAAACCCGTCGACACGCGCCAGGCGCAGGCCGACCATGGGATCGCGACCGAGCGATTGTGGTGTGGTGGATGCAAGATCGGTCATCATAGGGCAAGCGCCGCCACGTTATTGTTGAAGTTACCGAGCGCGACGTCATCATCGCCGTAATGGCCGACCCATTGACATAGGTTGGTATAACAGCCCCACAGATTGGCATACTGCTGATACCACTTAGATTTGGTCGAGAACCTTTGCCGACCGAACTCGGCACGGATAACAAACATGTCATTCGCCAGGGTGTCGCACGGTCCGGTATCGCCCGTAGCGTTATAGGTCGAAACCACGCTATTGGCACGAGAAACATAGCCGTCGAGCATGTTGTACTTGGTCACAAGCCAACTGTGAATGCTCTCTTCCTCAGCAGCGGAAAGGCCACCGGAGTTTGCATCGTTGTCAGTGTTGCCGCCCGTCGAGCCGCCGTTTCCAGACCCTCCGGTAGAGGAACCCGACCCGGAGCCGCCGCCCGAACTCGACGAATCCGAGCCGGAGCCAGAAGTATCCGAGCTACCGGGCTTTCCGGACTGCTGGGCGTCCTGCCCCTTCTGCTGCTCGACTTTATTCACCGTTGCCGCCACGCTATTGTTGGACAACCGATCGATGATCTTGGTGTTGGTGAGCACGATGGTTTTGCCATTGGCAAGCGTGACTTCGTTGTCCGGGGCCTCGGCGCCGTCCGCATCGTCGGTGCCAAACACAATATGCGCGACCACACTTGCCCAAGCATATCCAGTCGTGGTGCCCAGGTCACTTTTGACCTCATGCCCCACGCGCGGTTCGCGTGCGGCATGCGCCTGCATCATGGACGGCACGGTCATGCCATAGGCAGAAACGCCAGCTATGACCAGCACCAGCGAGCACGATAGCAGTGCGTACGCCCGCGGCGCCAAGCCCAGTCGGCGTCGCATGCGCACCGCGGCGCCGCGCTTTGTCTGAGTGCCACCGGGCCGCATGCGTTCTCCTCCAAGAAAAACACGCCGCTCAGAAGCGGCGCATTCATTCGAATCCATATTTGAGTGTATCAGCGAACCCAAAAGGTTGCGCAACGAATGGGCAAATTAAGGATGCGAATGGAAGCATCCATGCGATAAGCGGATACAAAGCATCTTTGTTGCACAACAAACTTACAGTCGCACGGGGAAATTATGACTACCCCGTGCGTCGCGAGGAAAACATACGGCAGGAGCAGGCTCGCCACCTAAATCGCGCGACGGGCCTCGATGGCGCGGCCAAGCGTAAGCTCGTCGGCATACTCCAGGTCGCCGCCCACGGGCAGGCCGCTCGCCAGACGCGACACCTCGACGCCCAGCGGCTTGATAGTGCGGGCCAGGTAGCTCGCCGTGGTCTCGCCCTCGATGTTGGGGTTGGTGGCGATGATGACCTCATGGATATCCTCGTGGCCCAGACGCGCCAGCAGCTCGCGGATGTGCAACTGCTCGGGACCAATCTTGTCCATGGGACTGATCACGCCGCCCAATACGTGGTAGAGACCATGGTAGCTGCCCGTGCGCTCGATTGCCTGGACGTCGCGCGGCTCGCCCACCACGCAAATGCGAGTGGTATCGCGCATCGGGTCCTGGCAGATGGAGCACTCGTCGGCCGTGGCGTAGTTAAAGCAACGGCTGCAAAAGTGGACCTCCTGCTTGACCTCCAGGATGGCCTCGGCCAGGCGGCGGGCCTCCTCGGCGTCGGCCTCCAACAGGTAATAGGCGATGCGCTGGGCCGACTTGGGACCAATGCCCGGCAGACGGCCCAGCTCATCGAGCAGTTTTTGCAGACTGTGATTCGCACTCATATATATGCGTGTCTTAGAACGGCATGCCCGGGATGTTGAGGCCGCCGGTGATGGCGCCCATCTGCTTGTTGGCGAGCTCGTTGACGCCGCGGACGGCCTCGTTGACGGCAGCCATGATCATATCCTGCAGCATATCGACGTCCTCGGGATCGAGGGCATCGGGATCGATGGTGAGGTTGACGAGCTCCATCTCGCCGTTAACGGTCACTTTGACCATGCCGCCGCCGGCAGAGGCGTCGACGGTCTGGGACTTGAGGTTCTCCTGCGCGGCGGCAAGCTGCTCCTGCATCTTGCGAGCCTGCTTCATCATCTGCTGCATGTTCATACCGGCCATGATGGCTCCTTTACGTGCGGCCGCACGCCGAGCTGCAAGGGCAGCCGGAGCACGGCGGGACTTTCAAACTCAAAAATCGTACCACGGCGCGCGGCGAGAGAGCGGGGCGGACGTGTTACCTCAGTCGATATACATGTCCTGGAGCGTGATGCGCCCCCAAGATTATGCAAAGTTGAATAATTCGCATCTGCATAATATTGAAAGCTAAATCTCGTAGAGCCGGAATCCGACATTTAATGCGTACCACTAAATGGCTAAATGCCGAGCCACTACTCGAGGCGGCACGCATGACGGCGGGGTATAATTTGATTGCCATAGATAGTAATTTGGAGGTGCCCCATGAATGCCCCCAACGCGCTCCAAAACATCCGCTCAAAACACCCCGTTGCATATGTGGTTCTCTATCTCTTTGTCGGCTGGGCATTGCTGGTTGTCATCACCCATGCCATAGCTTTTGGAGCAGAACTGCTGATAGCCAGCTCGGACCAGCCCGTCGTCAAATGGGAGACGACCGATGAGTGCACCGACGGAACCCGAACCGTCTACTACAACAGCCCGTCCCTCTATCAAGAGTTCAAGGTCAAGATAAAGGACTTCAAGATTGTCGATGCCGAGCTAGGCGTTTATTTGGCAATCGGAGCAACCATTAACGCCGAGCAAGTCGAGTACACGGACAGCCATGCGACGTATCGTATCGACCTCAGCATCCTAGGCCGACCGTCACGCACCTGTCTGCTCAAATGCGACATACGCGGCACCACACTACACATGTCCGAAATACAGATGCGCCCGGACAAAAGAAAGTGATGTATGACCGAGTCGAAACAGGCTAGGCATAGACTCGTCCGCCTTCGTAGGCAAAACGCAAGATAAGCGGGGCGTTATTACGCACAAAATCATCGAGTTCTTTGAGGTCCACTTCGCTAAAGCCCTCGTGCGACACCCAATTGAATGCCGGCAAGATACATTCCGCCGTGTCAAAGCCCCAATCGCGTGGGCGCTCCACAACGATCTTCACCGTGTTGTCCTCACGGACTTCGGAATACGAGATTTGCGTATCGTCCTCAAGACGGACATATTCCCACATCATAAGCTCGCTCCGTTCAAAGAAATCTTTTCTTGAGCAGCATACCCGCCCGCACGGTTACTCCACCGGTTTGAAGATGGTGGCCTGGCCGAAGACGTTGCGGATGAGGGCTTTGGCCTCGTCCTCGGTCTGCGGGATGCTCGGGGCTGCGCCCTGGTGGCCGAAGGGGCTGCCCGCGCCGGGGTTGGACTCCCAGGGAGCTGCAGGAGCGTCCTCCTCTTTGGCGACAGCCGCAGTGGGCCTGGGCGCGGGCGTCGCACCCGCCACGTCGAACGGGGGCAGATCGTCCCCGCCGGCATCGGCAGCAAAACCGCCAACCATGGCGTCGTCGTAGGGAACCTGCTCGGATTCCCACGGGGCAGGCTGCGCGACAGGTTGAGCCGTGGGAGCGGACGCGCGCTCGGGCGCACGGGGCGCGGGCTCGGTCGGGAGCTTGCCCGTAGCGGGAGCGCCGGCAGGGTTGTCGGAGCGCAGCCAGGGAGCCTTGGCCAGGCCGGATGACTTGGACGCAGGCGCGACAGGCTTGGGCGCGGGCGCCGGAGCAGCCGGTTTGGGTGCCGCGGGCTTAGGCGCCGACGGGGTCGGTACCGCCACCGGCGCTGTTATTGGCTGCGGCGCGCTGGCGCTCGAGGATACAGGGGCCGCCGAGGACACGGGTTGCGGGTCCGCAGATACCGCAGCCCGTGCAGATGGAGAATGCTCCTCATGTTGAGGAGCCGGCGTGCCACCTCCATCCAGGACGTAGTCGACGGTGCGACGACCGAAAACCGCGCAGACCGTCGGCAGGACCACCGACTGCGTGTCGGCGCGACCGAGCATCTTGATGGCAAAGGTCGAGCCCGCAGGGAACGAGACGGTGAGCTTGGAGCCGTCGTCGGCCGTGGCGCGGGCATTGAGCAAAAGCCCCGCGTAGGAGGCCTGACGAGCCTTGACGCGCTCGACGACCTCGGCCCATTTGCGCTGGAGCTCGCCGGCGTCCTCGACCGCGGGGGTCTCGGCAGTACCGGCGGCGGCAACCTGGGCGGCGTTGTTGGGCTTGGACACCGGCACGGTCGATGCAGCAGGCGCGGGAGCCGGAGCCGCAACGGGCTGAGGTGCAGGCGTTACAGGTTTAGGCGCCGGCGCAGGAGCCGCAGACTTGGGCGCAGGCTGGGCAGTCGGAACAGCAGCTCCGCGGTCCCAAGGCATGCCACCCTGGCGCGCGGACGTAGCAGCAGGGGCAGCGGATGCCGCCGGAGCGGCAGCACGGGCGCCCGAAATGAGCGTCGGCTGTTGGGCAGCAGCGGGTACGGATGCTGCAGGCGCGGCGGCCTGAGCAGCAGCCACGCTCGCCGGCACGGCGGCGTTGGCAACCATGGCCTCCAGGCGTGCCACGCGCTCGGCCAATGCCTCAATCGTTAAATCAGCCTCGGGACGCGCCAGACGCGTGCAGGCAATCTCGAGCACCAGGCGCACGTCGCTCGCGCCCCTCATCTCCAGTGCGGCATCGTCGAGCACTGTCAGCACACGAGCCAGGCGGTCGGCAGGATGCTCGCCAAAGGCAGCGGCCTCGGCAGCAAGCGCCTCGGCCTGCTCGGAGCCGCCCTCAAACAGCTCGGCACGGGCACCGGCAACGCAGGCAACGTACACGTCACGCACATGCGCCACCAGGTCGCGCGTCAGCTCCAGCAGGTCGTTTCCTTCCTCGACCTGCGCACGGATCAGTCCATAGAGCTCGGCAACATCGCGATCGGCAATGGCGCGGGAAAACTCGCCCAGGATCTGGTCCGAAACCTCGCCCAAAAGCGAGCGGGCATCGTCCGCATGCACGGCGCCGTTGCCAAAGACGCTCAGCTGCTCCAGCGTGGAGAGCGCGTCGCGCATGCCGCCCTTGGCATGGCGCGCCACGATGGCGAGCGCCTCGTCGTCGTAATCGAAGCCCTCCTGCTCGCACACGTAGGACAGGCGATGCTCGATATCCTCGTTGCCGATGCGGTGGAAATCGAAGCGCTGGCAGCGCGAGAGGATGGTCTCCAGAATCTTTTGCGGGTCGGTGGTGCACAGCACAAAGATCACGTGCGCCGGCGGCTCCTCAAGCGTCTTGAGCAGCGCGTTGAACGCCGCCGTCGTGAGCATGTGGACCTCGTCGATGATATAAATCTTGTACTTGCCGCGCACCGGGGCAAAGTTGACGGAGTTGATGATTTCCTCGCGCACGTTGTCCACGCCGGTACGGCTTGCGGCATCGAGCTCGTAGACATCCGGGTGGTTGCCCTCGGCGATGAGCTCGCACTCCTCGCAAGTACCGTCGGGCATGCAGCCGCTTGCACCCTCGGCGCGCGCCGCCTCGGCATTGCGGCACAGCAGCGCCTTGGCCAGAATGCGCGCCATGGTGGTCTTGCCCGTGCCGCGCGGTCCGCAGAACAGGTAGGCGTGGGACAGGCGTCCCTCGGTGATGGCGTGCTCGAGCGTCGAGACGATATGCTGCTGGCCCACCACGGAGTCGAAGGTGAGCGGGCGATACTTTCGGTACAACGATTCCATGGGTGCTCCCCCGGGTATACTGAGTCTTGTTGCCGCGGCGGCCATGCGGTCGCACGGCATACTGCATTCCATAATACCCGTACGGCGAGCCCGCCGCGATAGGAGTCCAAAGAGCATGGCAGACGCAGAGAGCAACCTCGTCCCCTCCGAAGCAGCCGACCAGGTCGAGGTCGCGCTCGAGGAGCAGGCCGCAGCCGACGACGGCATCCTGTACCTCAACGAGTACCAGTACGAAAACGACCTCGTCACCGACTTCGCCCGCCTGGTCGCCTCGCCCAGGCGCCGTGGCTCGCTGTATGTCGCCGCCGCGATTGCCGCGCTCATCGGCATCGGCATGTTGGTGGCCGGCGGCAACTGGATCAAGTTTGGCGTCGTCCTGATCGTATTCGGCGCCTTTTTGGCCTGGTGGAGCAAAAACCTGCACCACACCCTCGCCCGCGACTTTATCGACGCCGTCGAGGCCGACGAGTCCATGGGTGGCCGCTATCGCCGCGTCGCCGCCAACGAGGACGGCCTGATGGTTTGGGGCAAGAGCGGCAAGTCGCAGTTCTTCCCGTTTGACAAGCTCGACCACGTACTCGACGGCGAGCGCATCTTTGTGGCCATGTTCGCCGACCAGGGCGTGACGATCCCCAAGGACACCTTCGTCCGTGGCGATGCCGAGCAGTTCGGTCCCTTCCTCAAGGCCCGCATCAACAAAAAACTCCGCATCGAGACCAAGAAGAAGAAAATGAAGGCCGAGAAGGCCGCCGCCGAGGCCAAGCAGGGCGACAAGCCCCAGGAGACCAAGCGCAAGCAGAAGAAGAACAAGAAAAAGCGCTAAGGCCAAACCAGGCAGGCAGCCTCGCATCCCGCTATCCTCCCCATGCACCCGAGCGTGCTACACTAGCAGCATCTATGCCACCGCGAACGGCTCGGCTCCGCGCCCGCCACTCGCAAACGAACTTTAAACGCACGAGGGTTGGCCATGCCGCTTTTCTCGCAACATACCGCCCGGTTCTCGCCGGACGTTCCTTTGGAGGGCACCAGCTCTCGCGAGCTGCTCAAGCGGTACCAGCCGCTCGAGACACTTGCGACCGGCGGTTTTGGCTCCATCGAGATCTGCCGCGACACGCACCTGCGCCGCCGCGTCGCCATTAAACGCATCCCCCTTATCAACGGTGCCGGCATGCCCGCTAGCGACATCATGGATGTCCTGCGCGAGGCGCACACTGCCGCCATGCTTCAACATCCCAACATCGTGCAGGTCATCGACTTTACGCACGACACAGCCTATGCCTACCTGGTTATGGAATATGTCGATGGCATGTCGCTGGCCGAGTTTTTGCACCGCGCGGACGGCCACTCACTTACCTTTGACGAGGCCGCGGCTATTGCCGATGCCCTGGGCCAGGCGCTCACCTTCGCCCACAGTAACGGCGTACTCCACCTGGACATTAAGCCCGCCAACGCGCTCATCGACCACTCGGGCAATGTAAAGCTCACCGACTTTGGCATGGCGCGACTGTCGTCTGCCGGTGGCTTTGGCGGCTCACGCGGCGGCACCATCGGCTACATGCCGCCCGAGCAGCTCGATATCGAGACCGGCACGGTCGACGAGCGCGCCGATGTCTTTGCCCTCGCCTGTGTGATCTACGAGGGCCTGTGCGGCAGCGCTCCCTTTATGGCGGCCACGCCCGCCGACTCGCTCGGCCGCATCATCGGCGGCGCCACCTATCCCAGCGAGCTGATACCACACTTCCCCCCGGGAGCCGAGGCCGCGCTCATGAGCGCGCTCTCCCCCATGCCGCAGGACCGCCCCAACAGCATCGAGGCATTTTGCGACCAGCTCCTTGCCGGTCTGGGCAGCGTGCGCGAGGGCCGTCGCAGCCTGGAGCAAATGGTTGGCGAACTTTCGGATGACGAGCAGGAGCTCGACGATATCGAGCCGTCGCACTACGAGGACGACGCCATCGAGGTCGACCCCGCACTCGGCTGGGCGGGCACGCGCTGGAGCCATACGCGCGACTACACCATGCGCACTATCTCGGCGCTAACGTGCGGCACCTTTAGCTTTTTGCTGATGCAAACGGCCGGGGTCGCGACGCTTCCCGGCCTGGTCATTGCGGCCATCGCGATCGGAGCGGCGGCTGGCCTGGCCCCCCAGATTGGCTCGGCCATCTCGGCTGTGGGCTTTTTGGTGCTCATGGCCAACGCCACCATGCAGGCACAGGGCATCCTGTCGATGCTGCCCGTCGCGGTGATCTTTGCCGCTGCCATGTCCGGTTGGTGGATCGCCTGGGGTCGCACCGAGACTGCCGCGAGCGCCACGCTCACCTGTGCACTCGCGCTTGGCTGTCTGACCGGCAATACCTTCCTGGCAGCTGGGGTCGCCGCCGGCGTCGCGTCATTTTGGCTCGGCCCGGCAAGCGCCGCCGCGGCAACGGGCATGGGCGCGCTTTTTGCCCGTCTGGCCACGGTCGCGCTTTCAGCCGAAGGCGTGCTGGGGCTCGGTAACGTTGCCGCAGCGCTGGGAGACCCGCTCCTTTGGGCTGCCTTTGTGCTGGTCGCGGCAACTGCCGCGGCGTCATCTGCGCTGCTCAATGTCCATGCCAAGCGTGCCAATCAGGGCTCAAACCTTGCCGCAATCGCCGCCATCGCTGTCACCGGCATCGGCTGCGCAGCGGCGTCCTGTCTTGCACACCATATGGAAATTGCCAGCCTTGCAGCCGCGGTCATCGCCAAGGCGGCGGTTGCGGGAATCCTATCCTCTATAATCGTTGGGATATGCCTATATTTGCTCGGATACCAAAGAACCTATACGGAGAGTGATCTTTCGTGAACTTCCTGAACATCTTCGAGGACCACGTGGCCGGCATCTTCGGTGCCACCCGTGCCCCGTTCTCCTTTAAGAAGCTTGCCAAGCAGGCCGCTCGCGACATGGAGGATCAGACTCTGGTGATTAACGGCGTCAACACGGCGCCGGCACTCTATACCATCCTTATCGCCGCCGACGACGATCCCATGCTCGCCCCGTTCTACCCCGAGCTTTCGCGCGAGGTCCGCGAGTTCGTGAAGGCGCAGGCCGAAAAGCGCCGCTATGTCTTTGTCGGCGAGCCCCTCGTGCGCTTTATGATCGATCCGCAGCTGCGCGCCGGCAAGTTCTCGGTCTTTGCCGAGAACGTCGATGCCCCCACGCTCGGCCGCCTGTACGAAGAAGAGCGCGCCTATCAGAACGGCCTGGGCCAGAACAACTCCGCGGCAAGCCGTGCCGCCAGCGCCCCGCGCGCCGGCCAGCAGCAGTTTGCCGCCCCGCAGCAGCAGCGCCCCGCCGCCATGCCCCAGCAGCAGCCGACGCCTCGCGCCGCCGCTCCCGACCCGCTTGCCGTGGCAGACCCCTTCGCGCCTAGCGTCCCCGACCCCGCCGCCGCACCCATCCCGGTGCCGCAGACCGTCTCGCGCGACGCGCTTGCCGGCATGGGCGGAGCCGCCGCGACCGGTGCCGCCGTGGGCCTAGGCGCCGCAGCCGGCATCGCCTCCAACATGGCGAGCACTCGCGCCCCGCAGCGCCCGCTCGCCCAGCTCGTCGACGTCGTGAGCGGCGAGAGCCATAGCATCACCTCCGCACAGGTGACCATCGGTCGCGAGCGCTCAGTTTCCGACATTGCCCTGCGCGACCCCAACGTGTCGCGCCGCCACGCCCAGCTCACCTTTACGGGCTCGGATTGGTCGATCGAGGACCTCAATTCCACCAACGGCACGCTCGTCAACAACCGCCGCATTACGCGCTGCCCGCTGCGCAACGGCGATCTGCTGACGTTTGGCCTGAGTACCTTTGAATTTAGGGGATAGTCGCTTATGAACATCGATATCGTCCTTTTTGCAGGCCGCATCGTCCTGGTCGCCCTGCTCTATATCTTCTTGTTCGCCGTCATGAAGACCGGCGTGGGACTTGTGCGCGGGCAGCGCCGCGACTCGGCTATCTGGACGATCGATGTGGACAAGGGTCCGCGCGGTATCCGCGGCATCCACGTAGACATGCTCGGCCCCGTCATCGTCGGTCGCTCGCCATCTTCGGACATCTGCATCAACGAACCGTTCGTCTCGGCCTCGCATGCGCGCTTTTCGCTGCAGGGCCCGGCACTCATCATCGAGGACCTCAACTCGCTTAACGGCACGCTCGTCAACGGCCGCCAGCTCGTGGAGCCCGCAACGCTGCGCGAGGGCGACGAAGTCCAGATTGGCGACGTGGTCATGAAGGTGAACCGTCGATGATCGACGAGGAGAACAAGTCCGCAACTATGACCGAGGCACCGGCCGCCACCACAGCTGCGCCGGCCCACGCCGCTCCGGCAGGCTCCGCGCCCGTGGAGCCCGAGGACACCGTGTTCTCCCTGTCTCTTTCGCATGTAACGCATGATATTTCGGATCTCGCCGATAACGAGGACGAAGAGGATGCCGTAGCGGCGCCCATCGGCGCACATGCTGCGGAACAGCCCACAGCGCCCGAAGCAACCCCGGCGCCGGCTCACTTTGCAGAGCCCGTCGCCGCGGCAATCAACGAGAGCGCTGCGGTGTTTGCGGCACCCGAGCCCGCCGCGCCGGCGTTTCCCATGGCCCCGGCGTCCGAGGTTGCGCCCGCGTCTACGCCGGCGCCCGAGCCTATAGACGTCAGCCCGCAAGACGACGAGTCGACCGCCCGCGTGTCCGAGGAGCCCGACTCCCCGGACACCGGTGATTCCGAATCAAACCCCGTGACGGACACCGTCTCTCCCGGTGACACCGCCGAAATCGACGTTGCCGCCGTTGAGGCCAAGCTCAAAGACCCCGGCTCGACCATGAGCTTTGAGCCCCTGACCGAGGAGCGCATCGAGACCGACTCGACCTATGATGCCGGCACCACCACGCAACTTATGTGGGGCGCCCGCTCCGACGTTGGCTGCGTGCGCCCGCACAATGAGGATTCCTACCTGGTGCAGTCGCCGCTCTTTTGCGTATGCGACGGCATGGGTGGTCACGCTGCCGGCGAGGTAGCCTCTTCCATCGCTGTCGAGACTATTGCCAAGACGGCCCCACAGTCCGCCGACGCAGCACGCCTGGCCGCAGCCGTCGAGGCAGCCAACGCCGCCGTAATCGAGGCGGCCCTGAACGGCCTGGGCAAGCCCGGCATGGGCTGCACAGCCACCTGCGCCTACATCGAAAACGACACGCTCGCCATCGCCCACGTGGGCGACTCTCGCGCCTATCTGCTCCACGAGGGCACGCTCATCCGCGTGACCCGCGACCACTCCTACGTGGAGGAGCTCGTGGACGCCGGCGAGATCACGGCAGACGAGGCTCGCGTCCACCCCAACCGTTCGGTCATCACCCGCGCACTGGGCTCGGACCCCGCCATGTATGCCGACCACTTCACTCTGCATATCGAGGAAGGCGACCGTCTGATCCTGTGCTCCGACGGCCTCTCGAGCATGATTCCCGATAGCGATATCGAGAACATCGCCACGCAGTCCTCAACCGCGCAAATCTGCGTCGACAACCTAGTGGACGCGGCGCTTGCCGCCGGCGGCCACGACAACGTGACCGTAGTAGTCGTTGACCTGGTTGACGATGGCGTTATGCGCGAGGCGCAACGCGTGCGTCGCCGCAACATTACTATCGCCGCCATCCTGGCCCTCGTCTTTGTGCTGGCAGCTGGCATCTGGGCCTACACGGGTGTCACCGGCTCATACTACCTGGGTACCTACCAGGGCAATGTCGCCGTCTGGCGCGGCCTGCCCGGCAAGCCGCTCGGACTCAAGCTCCACTGGCTCGAGAGCGAAACCAGCATCAAGCTGTCCGACCTGCCCGAAGACACGCAAAACCGCCTCAAGGCGGGCATTCCGCAAACAAGTGTCGACGATGCGCAGGACACGATATCCAAGTACCGCCACCAGATCGACGAGGAGCAGACCCGCCAGGTGATCGACGCGCAAACGATTCGCGACAACACCAATCAGGGATCGACCTCCGAATCAGATTCCGAGAAAACCGCCGAACAGTCCGCCGAGGCCGAAGCCTCCGATAAGAACTAGAAAGGGAGTGCCGCTTATGAGTCGCCGCAACACCGAGCTGCTCTTGCTCATCGCCTCGGCGTTCCCCGTCATCCTGCTGTATGCGATGTACGTGCTCACTGCGGGCGCCGCTATCTCCTTTGAGACGCTCGCCGTACCGATCGGCCTCTTTGCCGCCTTTGCCGCGGCCCACATTGCCGTGCGCATCTTGGCGCCCGGTGCCGACCCCGCCATCCTGCCCATCGTATTTATACTTTCGGGCATCGGCATCACGTTCGTGACGCGTCTCGCCCCCGCTCTCGCCATCTCACAGCTCATCATCCTGTTTGTCTCGGTGGCGCTCATGGTGGGAACGCTTGCACTAGTCAAAAACCTCGACGTGGTCATGCGCTACAAGTACACCTTTGGCATCATCGGCATCATCCTGCTGATGCTGCCTATCTTTATCGGCACCACGATCTCGGGCTCCAAGCTGTGGATTCGCATCGCGGGCTTTACCATCCAGCCCGGCGAGTTCGCCAAGGTCTTTATCGTGCTGTTCCTGGCCGGGTACCTGGCCGAGAACCGCGAGCTGCTCTCCATCTCCAACCGCAAGATCCTGGGCTTTAAGATCCCTCGCCTGCGACTGCTACTGCCGTTGTTTGCCGTGTGGGGTGTGTGCCTGCTCGTCGTCGTCTTCGAACGCGACCTGGGTTCGGCCGTGCTGTTCTACACCATCTTCTTGCTGATGCTCTACGTTGCCACGGGGCGCTTTTCGTATGTCGTTATCGGCCTTGCGCTCTTAGCCGTTGGAGCCGTGGGCGCCTACAAGTTCCTGTCGCACGTTCAGGTGCGTTTCCAGGTTTGGGTCGATCCGTTTAAGGACGCCCAGGGTCAGGGCTACCAGATCGTCCAGTCGCTCTTCTCGCTTGCCGATGGCGGTCTGGTCGGTGTTGGCATCGGCAACGGCATGGCCAACAACATCCCTGTCGTCGAGTCCGACTTTATCTTCTCGGCTATCGGCGAGGAGATGGGCCTTTTGGGCGGCGGCGCCGTGCTCATCCTGTTTATGCTCTTTGCCGTGCGTGGCCT
>DBFBFY010000069.1:0-17957 GCA_048201615.1 Collinsella sp. | reverse complement strand
GCCAAGCAAAATTGACCCGTCGAAAGGACCGTTATGGATACCAAGCAGCAACTCGTCAATGCCCTCGCAGGCCTGGGCTCAACCATTACCGAAGCTATGGATGTCATCGAAGGCTTTGTCCCCTGCGGACATCCCGCCCTCACGGTTTCGAACGCCCTTGTTGCGCTGGACGCTGACGATGATGCAGCTCTCGCCCAGCAGCTTGAGACCGTCGAGGGCTTTATCGACCATGTGAGTGAGAACCGCGGCGTGTCCGCCTACCACGGCATCGAGGTCGAGCTCGCGGGTCCAAAAGCTGATCTGCTCGCAGCAATCTGCGAGGTAGGCGCCCTTATGCAGACCGCAGGCGTCAAGAACACCCAGGTCAACGAGTGGGTCTACCGCAGTCTGGCAGCACTCGACGGCTCAGACGAAAAGGCAGCCGAGCAGCTCGCAGAAAGTCCCGCCATTAAGGCCGAGCTTTTGTAAATAGCAGACGCGGGTCCCTTAGCGCATCGTCGTCCAAGAGGCCCGTAAACAGTTCGCGTCAACCGATAGCCGCGCCGCCGCGTTCGGCCAAAGCAAGAATCGGCATCATTTGACGAGGTGTCTTTGCTGCAAGATCGGCATGTTCGAGCAGTTTGCGATCGTTAGTTACCAAGTAATCAACCTGGGCGCGTTTGCATGCGGCGAGTACCAAGTTGTCCTCGTAATCGCAATGGAGCGCTAAGTATTTGTCGGCTAGCCAAAGGTCCGACGCATCTGCACCCACGGCCGTGGCGTTTTCGGTCATGTTCCGAACAAATGCCAACGCCGCATCGCCAATTGCACGGGCAGACGCCTCGTCGAGCGCTCCCCCGCCGGCAAGAACGCTACGCTTCAGCTCGTGTTGGACGACGTGCAGCACATCCTTAGCGATATGCACCGGGAAGAATAGCAACGCCCCAGTCTCCGTCGCCTGCCCAATAAACGCACGCGCGGCAAGCGACTCGGCATGGTCGACGCAAAACGAATCAACCCATACGTTGACGTCCACCATGATCTTGAGAGGCGCCCCACTCACTGGATCATCCCCTTTTGGCGATAATGCTCATCCATGGCTTCGGAATAGATTGTGTCCCAACCGCGATCGTCGGATACGAGCGACGCAGCGATGCCCAAATCTGCATAAAGCCGGTCTGCCGCTGCCCACGACGCGGCGAACGGAGTATCGTGCGCGACGGTCTGTTGCCGACCATCAACGGCAGACAGCACTTCTTCACACTGCCCGCCACCCTGTGCGACTTTGGCCACGACCTTTTTGATGAGCTCGGGCAGCGAGGCGCCCGAAAGCCGCAGCGCCTCCTCGGCACGGTTCTTGACCTGGCGATCCACGCGAACGTTCACCTGCGCCATGCCGCTAACAGCGCCCACGTCAATCCCGCTCCCTTCAATTGCTAGTCTTGCTAGCACCAATATATTAAGAAGCTAGCAAATGGTCAAATGCAAAAGGCCTGCGCCCGGACGACACCGATGCCGTCTGGGCGCAGGCCAGATAACGTGGACGAACGCGTCTGCTAACGCAGGTAAGCCTTCGCGTTGCTCAGGCTGTAGGCAATCGTCGAGCCGTTGTGCAGCAGTGACGAAGCCTGCGGAGTGATCATGCCGGTAATACCCAATGCCAACAGCGCCGAGTTGGTGAGCATCACCTTGGAATACGAACTCGTCAGACGGTCGATAAGCCCCTGACTCATACGGCGCAGACGCACGATTGCGGCCAGATCCGTATCGGTCAGGATGATGTCGGCGACCTCCTTGGCGATGTCGCTTCCGCCACCCATGGCCAGGCCCACGTCGGCCAAACCGAGCGCCGGCGAATCGTTGACGCCGTCGCCCACCATGGCAACGTGGCGCCCCTCGTTCTTAATGCGCTCCACATAGGCGTACTTGTCCTCGGGCAGCAGCTCGGCCTTAAACTCGTCGACACCTGCCTCGCGAGCAATGCGCTCGGCCGTGCGCTCCGAGTCGCCCGTGAGCATGACCACGTGCTTAACGCCCAACGCATGCAGGTCGGCGATTGCCTCACGGACCCCGGGCTTGAGCGGATCCTCGATGCCGAGCACGCCGACGACCTTGCCGTCGACCGCCAGGTACAGCGGCGACAGGCCCTGCATCTGGGACTCGATTTGCTCCTTGATGTCGGACTCGAGCTGCGCACCCTCATCCTCAAATACAAAGTGCGCGGAACCGATGATGGCGCGACGCCCTTCGATGGACGATGCAATGCCGTGCGCCACGATGTACTCAACGGCAGCATGGCGCTCGCGATGCTCGAGCCCGCGCTCACGTGCCGCATTGACCACGGCACGCGCCACCGGATGCGGAAAATGCTCCTCCAAGCAAGCGGAAAGGCGCAGGATCTCGTCCTCGCTCCAGCCATCGGTGGTGAGTACGCAGGCAAGACGCGGCTGCGCCTCGGTGAGCGTGCCGGTCTTATCAAAGACAATGGTATCGGCCTTGGCAAACGACTCAAAGTACTTGGCGCCCTTGACCATCACGCCCATCTTGGCGGCATCGCTCATGGCGGTCATGACGGCGACCGAACCCGTGAGCTTGAGCGCGCACGAGTAGTCGACCATCAGTGCCGCCGAGGTCTTAATGAGACTGCGCGTGGTGAGCGCAACCAGGCCCGCGAGCAGGAAGTTCCACGGGACGATCTTGTTGGCGAGGTCTTCCATGTGCGACTGGCCCTCGGACTTGAGCGAGTCGGCCGTCTGCACGAGCGAGACGATCGAGCGCAGCTTGGTCTGCGCCGTGTTGGCGCGCACGCGCACCAAGATGCTGCCGTCTTCCACGACGGTTCCGGCGAACACGTCGTCGCCTGCGCTGCGCTCGACGGCAAGCGGCTCGCCGGTCAGGGTCGCCTGGTTGACCATGGCGCTTCCCTGCTCGACGACGCCGTCAATGCAGATGGACATGCCGGTGCGCACGGTCACCAAGTCACCGGGCTCAAGCTCGGTCGCGGCAACGCTTACCTCGGTGTCGCCGACGACCTTTTGCGCCTTGTCGGGCACATCGAGCAGCGAGTTGATGAGCTCGTTTTCGCTCATGGCGCGGGTGTAGTCCTCGAGCAGCTCGCCCACGTTGAGCAGAAACATCGTCTGGCCCGCGGTGTCGACATCACGTTTGACGAACGAAATGCCGATGGCCGAAGCGTCGAGCACGGGAACGGTCAGGCGCGGCTGCGCCAGCTCATGAAGGGCAGCGCGCAAAAATGCCATGTAACCGGCCACGACAAACACCGCACGCAGAGGCGTCGGCAAGAACCAGCGGCGCGCGTAGTGGGCGCCGATAAGTGTGGCAAGATCCATGACGAGCTTGTGCTTGCGCGGCTCGAGCTGCATCACGTAGCCCGACTTGGCATCGGCGATAGCTTGGGCATCGAGCGCACCCAAGGCGTCGAGCACGCCCGCACGACACCGCTCGTCATATTCGAGCGCCATCTGGCCAATACGGCCATAAACGCGCACCTTGTGCACGCCATCGATGTCTCCGCCGAGCTTAAGAAGTGCATCGAGATCGCTCTCTGGCACAGGACCCGCCAATTGAAGACGGGTCCTGCCGGGGATCTCGCTAATAATCGAGAATCTCATAGTTTGTGCCTGGGAGCGTTACTCGGCTGCCTCGTCAGCAGCGGCCTCGCTCTGGGTGATGTAGGCCGCCTCGGCAACCATGTCGTCGACATTAGCCTTGGCCTGCTCAACCATGTCCTGGTAGCCGTTCTTGATGCGCATGCCGCACGCAATGCCCTGCACGCAGGCGTTCTTGACCGGAGCGCTGGTAAGCAGCTTGATGCCGGCCGTGCCAAGCAGAAAACCGCCACCGACAAGCAGGGTGTTAAACGTCGACTTCTTCATGTTGCTTCTCCCTTTTGCCGCATTGGACGCGGCACGGTGCCTCAGCACCCGAGTAAACAAGTTTGCTCGAGCACACTTTTGAGACTAGTTTAGTATAATTATTTGGTCAACAACGGCTAACTTTTTGGAAACTATGGGGGTGAACTCAATATGACAAAGGGACTGTCCCTTTGTCACACTCCTACAGCTGCCAGGCCGCCGCTTCCTTTTGCAGCGCAACCATGCGGGCGAATTCTCCACCTGCCGCTTTGAGCTGCGCCGGGGTGCCCTGTTCGGCAACCACGCCATTCTTGAGCACAACGATTTTGTCGGCATTTTCCACCGTACGCATACGGTGGGCAATAACGATAACCGTCTTACCTGCAAGCAGACGGGAGAGTGCCTGTTGCACCACGGTCTCGTTCTCCACATCCAAGCTTGCCGTCGCCTCGTCCAACAGCACGATAGGCGCGTCTTTGAGCAGTGCGCGGGCGATGGAGATGCGCTGGCGCTCGCCGCCGGAGAGTTTGGAGCCGTTCTCTCCAATCATAGTGTCATAGCCCTGCGGCATGCGGTTCACGAACTCGTCACAGTTGGCGGCACGCGCGGCTGCAAGCACTTCCTCATCGGTGGCATCACGACGCCCGAGGCGGATGTTTCCCATCACCGTGTCGTCAAAGAGCAGCACGTCTTGGAACACAATGGCGTAGTCGCGCAGCAGCACCTCGGGATCCACGCCCGCAACATCCACACCGCCCACGGCAACCTTGCCCGCAGTGGCATCCCAAAAGCGCGCGGCCAGGCGGCTCACCGTAGACTTACCGGAACCCGAAGGACCGACCAGCGCCGTGACCTCGCCTTCCTTGGCGGTAAAGCTCACATCGGTAAGAACTTTCTCGCCGGCGCGTCCGTCCTCGCCCGCACCATAGCCAAATGCCACGTGATCGAACACCACATCGTGGCCCGCAGGCTTAAAGTTCTCGCTGCCCCGCGCCACAGGCTCTTCCATGATGGAACGCATGCGCTTGGCAGACGACTCGGCGGCAAACAGCTCGGACATTAACATTAATGCCTGGTCAAAGGGCGCATAGATACGGCTCACCATAAGCAGGAAGGCAAACAACACCAAAAAGTCGACCTGCCCGGAGGCGACCATCGCGGCGCCCGTGACCAGCGTGGTGGCAATGCCCAGACGCAGGATGGCAAAGGCGGAGTTGACCAAAAGCCCGTTAACGAGCTCGCCCTTGGTGGTCTCGCGCTCCTCGGCATCGATCACGGCGTTGAGTCCCTCAAGATAATGGGCCTCCTGGTTGGTGGCGCGAATCTCGCGAACGCAGTCGAGCGTCTCTTGAATAGCCTCGGTAACCTTGACCTTCTCGGCGCGCACGCGATCAAACACCGGAGTCATGGGGCCGCGTGTTAGATACAACACGGCAAAGGCCACGGGAACGCTCCAAAACGCCGCAATCGCCAGCTGCCAGCAAAAGAACAGCGATGCCACGAAGACAATGGCGCTTGCGATGATGGCACCCCAAAGCTCTCCCAGCACGTGGCTGTAGGCGTGCTCCATGGCCTGGACGTCGCCCATGATGGTCTCGGTTAAATCGGCCAGATCACGACGACCAAAAAACGACAGCGGCAGTTTGCGCAAGCGCTCGGCAATCTCCATACGCTGCTTGCCGCACTCCTCGTAAAAGATGCAGTAGGTGTAGTAATACTGCTGCCAGTTAGAGGCAAAGAGCAACACGAAAAAGACCAGGAGGCCGCCCACGATCGGCAGGGCATCCGGCAGGTCAGCCCCGCTGACGAGATGCTCGACAAAGCCGGCCATAACCAGGAATAAAAAGCCCATGCCGGCCATGGTGATGAGATTGGTGAGCGTGGTCCAGAAAATGCCGCGTTTTACGCCGGCGACGCCTTTATCGGATAGGAAATACTTCTTTTGGAATGAGGCGAACATTTAGGCCTCGCCTCCCTTCGTGACGGTGGCATCCGCGGTCGCTGCAGTGATTTTCCAGCTCGCGGCCTGTTCGTACTCGGCCCACATCTTGGCATACAGGCCATTTTGGGACAGCAACTCGGCATGGGTACCCGACTCCTGCACGCTGCCCTGGTTGAGCACCACGATTTGGTCTGCGCCCACTACAGTCGAGAGTCGGTGCGCGATCATAATGACCGTGCGACCCGCCGCCAGTTTGCTAAAAGCACGTTGGATGAGCGCCTCGTTCTCGGGATCGGCAAACGCCGTGGCCTCGTCGAGCACCACGATAGGCGCGTCTTTAAGGATCGCGCAGGCGAGCGCCACGCGCTGGACCTCGCCGCCCGAAAGATATGCTCCGCCGGCGCCGAGCATGGTATTGATACCCTGTGGGAGCTTGGCCACAATGTCGTCGCACTGAGCTGCGGAGAGGGCCGCACGCACTTCGTCGTCAGTGGCCGTAGGCTTGGAGGCGCGCACGTTATCGGCAAGTGTTTGCCGGAACAGCTGGTTGGTCTGGAACACGAAGGCGACCTGGTCCATAAGCTCGTGCGGATCCATATCGCGAACGTCCACACCGCCTACGAGCACTCGACCCGAGGAAACATCCCAAAAACGCGGGATCAGGCTTGCGCAGGTTGACTTACCGCCACCCGAGGGACCCACCAGGGCGAGGGTGCTACCAGCGGGAACGCTGAAACTTACATGGCTAACGGCAGGTGCCTCGGCGCCCTCGTACGTAAAGCTCACGTCCTCAAATCGCACGTCGCTGCCGGCAGGGTGCTTGGGTTGGGCGGGCACGGAGAGCTGCTTGGAATCCATGACGCTTCGAATACGAGCCAACGAATCGGCACTCATCTGAGAGGCCTCGCCCACAAACATGAGCTTGGTCATGGCCGTCGGTACCACGGCCGAAAATATCGCGTAAAACGTGAAGTTGGTCATAAAATGCGCGAAGTCCGTCTCGCCTGGCGCCAACAGCAACGCCACGGGCAACAGGAATGCCACAAGACCATTGAGCGCGGTAAGGTTGAGTACCTGCGGACCTCGGCAGAACGTGCCCGCATAGTTTTGCGCCATGTCGGCATATTCGGCGATTGCATCGTGGAAGGCCTTAAAGGAGTAGACCGTCTGCTGAAACACCTTGACCACGGGGATGCCGCGTACGTATTCGGTGCCGGTCTTGTTCATCTTGACCAGCGCTCCCATGTAGGCCTTCATGAACTCGGCGCCTTCGCCGCTCATCATGGTGGCCATGGCGCCAAACGAAACGACGACCGAGATAAGGCATGCCGCGCCCAAGCGCCAATCGAGGGCGAAAAGCAGCACGAGCAAGCCCACGACCATGGCGGCGGCGCCTGCGATATCGGGCAGCATGTGTGCGAGCAAAGTCTCGGTGGAGGCGGCACATCCGTCTACAATACGGCGCAGCTCACCGGTGGCGTGCGTGTCAAAGTAGCCAAGCGGCAGCTCAAGCAGGTGCTCGCTCGTAGTCTTGCGGATATTGGACGCGCAGCGAAACGCAGACAGGTGCGTGCACATGAGCCCCACGAAATAAGCTACGATGCTTGCCAGGGCAAAACCCACGGCCCACCAGCCATACATCGCGATGTCGCAGGCTTCGCTCCAGTTAGGTGCCACGGCGATCAGATCGCGCGCGACAAGCCAAATGCACACGTACGGGCCAAAGCTCAGCAGCTGCGAGAGCGCCGAGAGCGCCATGCCCAAATACGTTAGGAATTTACGGTCACCGGCATACGCGAGCAACTCGCCGATGCCTCCACCTTCCCTTTTTGATCCCTTTGCCATGAGATTCCTTTCTAACGGCTTGAGAGTTAACCGTAATGAACTTATCATTGATGTGTTGGCCATGGCTCACAATCAAGCCAGGCGTGGACGTTTCTGCAAAGGAAAGGGACGCTTTTGCAAATACGGCGGGCAGCGACCGACATAACCGAGCTCTACGCACCACAGTTTGAGCAGTTTGGCCTGGAGCTTTCCGGCAAGGGCGCTGTCTTTACCGGCGAGGTGGCAAACGATCGGGCGCACGGACGCGCATGGATCATGCCCCTCTCCCCTGCCTGCATCGTCATGGAGCATTTCATCACCCCGACGCACGATATGTACCTGGCCGAATACACACCCGAGCCATATGCCTGCGTGAGCGAGGTCAGCGCGCCCACACTTACATGCATGGCCGAGGCTGGCATAACGCCCGCGAACCTCAAACCATTGCATGGACCGTGGCCAAACAATGCCGTTTGCAGCTTTATCCAAGATAACTGTGACGAGGAATTAAGCCCGCTGTTTGCGGGGGAGCTCTATCACTCGCGCTCGGTGCTCTTTTTGCCTGGATATTTTGACGAACTGGAGCACCGCTATCCCACCGAGTTCGCGGGAATCTTTGAGGCGTTTGCCGAGCCATGGCACGAGGAAGCGACGTCTGCCATCTGCCACACGCTGCGCCGGATTAACGAGGACCGCGCCCGCACCGTAGGCGGACACGTCTATATGCAGGGCATCGTGGAGACCATGGTCGCGGAGCTCGCCTGTTCGTGCGCGGCCCACAAGCAGGCGCGGCAGGCGACAGACACACGCGTCAGCATAACCATTGCCGAAGAAGCAACGGCATTGATTGAGCGCGCGCTCGACAAAGGCAGACGTGTGGGTATCAACGAGGTGGCCGAGAGGCTCTAC
This sequence comes from Collinsella sp., assembly GCA_048201615.1. GTDB lineage: Bacteria > Actinomycetota > Coriobacteriia > Coriobacteriales > Coriobacteriaceae > Collinsella. The sequence goes on along the minus strand of DBFBFY010000069.1, from coordinate 9,428 downwards.
ACAAGCCGCTCCAAACTATGCGCCACCTTTAAGGCCCAAACTGGCGAGTCCCTGGGCACCTACATTCGCAGACGCCGTATGGAGCGAGCAAAGGACCTTTTGGCCGATAGCGCGCTCACAATAGCGCAGGTGGCAGAGCGTCTAGGCTACCCTCAACAGGCCGCCTTCGCCCAAGCCTTCAAGCAACACACCGGCACCACCCCCACCACCTGGCGCTCCCAACATATATAAAGAATGAGGGCGCCAACGGCGACCTCATTCACTCTATTCCATTCAGCCCCACCTGACCCGAACGGCCGAGACGTCTGGCCGGGGAAGTCCCGAGTCGCCGGGGTGTTTGCTCCAAATGAGTTCCGCATGCAAAGAAGGCCACTAAATGTGGCCTTCGTCTTGCATAGGACTGTTTGAAATTTGGAGGAAATACCCCGGCGACTCGGGGCTTCCCCGGCCTCGCAGCTACGAAAGCGACGTTCTCAGCAACTCGTTGAAGAGCTTCGGGTTGCCCTTGCCGCGGCTTGCCTTCATGCACTGGCCCACCAGAAAGCCGATGACCTTCTGGTTGCCGTCACGATACTGCTGCGCCTGATCGGCACAGTTTGCCAGCACCTCGTCCACAATCGGCTGCAGCGCACCGGCATCGCTCACCTGACGCATACCGCGCTCGTCGACGATCTTGTTGGGATCGTCGCCGGTCTGGGCCATGGCCTCAAAGACCTCGTGTGCCTGGTTGGAGCTAATGGCATCGGTCGCGAGCAACTTGGCAAGCGCTGCCACCTGAGCCGGTGCAATACCGGACTCGGTCAGCGACACACCCGCACCCTTAAGGTAGGCGATCATCTCGTTCACCAGCAGGTTTGCGACCGTCTGGGCCTCCTTGCCAGCCATACCGGCAGCGGCAGCCTCAAAGAACTCGGCAAACTCGGGGTCACCGGCGATCTGCTCGGCATCGGCCGCCTTAATGCCAAAGTCGGCCTCAAAACGGGCGCGCTTGGCATCGGGCAGCTCGGGGATCTCGCCTCGGCAGCGGTCGATGAACTCGTCGTCCAGATCGAAGGGCGCCAGGTCGGGATCGGGGAACAGGCGATAGTCGTCGGCCGTCTCCTTCACACGCATGACCACGGTGCGCTTGCGGCTGGGCTCCCAGTGGCGGGTCTCCTGATAGATGATGCCGCCTTCCTCGAGCACCTCGGCCTGGCGGCAGATCTCGTAGGCAAGGCCGTCATGCAGACTCTTAAACGAGTTGAGGTTCTTGAGCTCGGTCTTGGTGCCCAGCTTGGTCTCGCCGCGGCGGCGCAGCGACACATTGCCGTCGCAGCGCATGGAACCCTTCTCCATGGAGCAGTCCGAAATGCCCAGCGTCACAAAAATGCGACGGAGCTTCTCCATAAACAGGCGAGCCTCCTCAGGCGTGCGCAGGTCGGGCTCGGTGACGAGCTCAATCAGCGGCGTGCCGCAGCGGTTGTAGTCGACGAGCGACTCGGCAGCAGCGGTAATGCGGCCCTCGGCACCGCCCACGTGCACCATCTTGGCGGCATCCTCCTCCATGTGGATGCGCAGAATGCGGATGGGCACCGTGTAGGAACCGTCCTCGCGACGCTCGGGCATCTGCAGGTTGGACGCGTCGTAGCTGGCCAGGTGACCGGCGCGCTGGTTGCCTTCGCGCATGGTCGACGTCATGGAGGTGGACAGGCCCTCGGCGTTGGCCGAGGCGCTCGCCAGGCTCTGGGCCTCGGCCTCGCCAAACGCGCAGTCGGGGCGCTCGGCGGCACCGCGACCGGTCACGTCCAGATCCAGGTGACCGTACATGGCAAAAGCAACCGGACCCTGCGTAGTCTGGAAGTTCTTGGCCATATCGGGATAGAAATAGTGCTTGCGGTAGAACATCGAGTGGCGCTGAATCTCGCAGTTGGTGGCTAGACCCGCCTTGACGATGCTCTCGATGGCGCGCTTGTTGGGCACCGGCAGGGCACCGGGCAGGCCCAGGCATACCGGGCACACGTTGGCGTTGGGCTCGTCATCGTGGCTGAGCTTGCAGTTGCAGAACATCTTGGTATCGAGTGCGGTGAGCTCGGTATGGATCTCCAGGCCGATCACGGCCTCCCAATCCTGTAGGACCTCGGAAAGCTCCTTCATTACAGCTCGCCTCCCTTCCCGGCAAAATCGGGCGCGACGGAAAGCGCGGGCGCACCCGTGGCGGCATCGGCAAAGCCGCGCTCCAGGGCGCGGGCAAACGTGAGCAGCTGACGGTCCTTAAACGCCGGGCCCACCAGCTGGGCAGAAACGGGCAGCTGAGTATCCTCGCCCAGGCCCAGCGGCACCGAGATACCACCGTTGCCGCAAATGTTGAGCGAGATGGTGTACAGGTCCGAAAGGTACATCTGTGTGGGGTCGCTGATCTCGCCAAACTTAAAGGCCGTGCGCGGCGAGGCGGGCATGAGGATGGTGTCCACCTTGGCATACGCGGCGTCGTAGTCCTGCGTGATGAGTGTGCGGGCCTTTTGCGCTGCGTAGTAATACTTGTCGTACACGCCCGAGCTCAGCAGGTAGGCACCGAGCATCTGACGGCGCTTGGCCTCGGCGCCAAAGCCGTGGGCACGCGAAAGCGAGCTCTGGTCGGACAGGTTGGCGCAGCCCTCCTCCTGATAGCCGTAGCGAATGCCGTCGAAGCGGGCCAGATTGGAGAACGCCTCGGCCGGGCCGATGACGTAGTATGCGGCGATGGCGGCGTCCAGGTGCGGCAGGTCGACCTCGACCAGCTCGGCACCCTGGTTCTGCAGCTCCTGGGCGGCGCGCTGAACAGCGGCCTTGACCTCGGGCGTCAGGCCCTCGGCCTCCATGAACGCGGGGATAATGCCCACGCGCTTGCCCTCGATGCTGTCGTTAAGATGCTCGGTAAAGTCGACGGCGCAATCCTGGCTGGTGCAGTCGTACGGATCGTGGCCCGCGCCGGTAAGCGCGTTCATGGCTAGCGCGACATCCTCGACCGTGCGGCCGAAGGGTCCCACCTGGTCGAGCGACGAGCCAAAGGCAACCACGCCGTAACGGCTCACGGCGCCGTACGTGGGCTTAAAGCCCACCACGCCGCACAGCGACGCCGGCTGACGGATGGAGCCGCCGGTGTCCGAACCCAGCGAGAGAGCGACCTCGCCCGCGGCGACGGCGGCAGCGGAGCCGCCCGAGGAGCCGCCAGGCACGCGCTCGGTATCCCAGGGGTTGTTGGTGCGGTGGAACGCCGAGCTCTCGGTGGAACTACCAAAAGCGAACTCGTCCATGTTGGCCTTGCCCATGGGCAGGCAGCCGGCATCGAGCATCCGCTGGACGCAGGTAGCGGTGTAGACGCTCTGGTAGTTCTCGAGCATGCGGGAAGCGCAGGTGGTGCGCGTGCCCACGAGGTTCATGTTGTCCTTGATGGCCAGCGGCACGCCCGCGAGCGGGGGCAGCGGCTTGCCTGCAGCACGGTCGGCATCCACGCGCGCAGCGGCATCGAGCGCAAGCTCGGGCGCCACCTGCAGGAATGCCTGGACCCCGCCCTCGCGCGCCTCGATGGCGGCAAGGGAGGCCTGAGCCACCTCGGTAGCGGTAAAGTCGCCGGCGGCAACGCCCGCGGCGATCTGGGCGGCGGTAAGGGAATCGAAGCTCTGCGCCATTACTCGCTCTCCCCCTCTCCCAAAATGGACGGCACGCGGAAGTAGCGGTCGCGCGCGCTGCCGGCGTTTTCGAGCGCAACGTCGAGCGGCAGGTCGCGCTCGGGCTCGCGCAGGTCATCGCCCATCACGTTGGACAGGCTTCCGATAGGATGGAACGTGGGCTCCACGTCGGGCAAGTCATATTGCAGGACGGGCTCGAGCATCTGGACGGCGTCGTTCATGTAGGACGTCATCTGGGTGAGCTCGTCATCGGTCAGTGCGATCTTTGCGTACTCGGCGATGTCGCGCACGTCTTTCTCGCTGAGTGCCATAGGCGCTCCCTTCCGCATAACAGATAAACCGCTCTAGTATACAAGCCAACGCCGCTTGGAGCAGGTGCTTTACCCAAATGCAGCGAAAACGTAACGAGGGCGGCGGTTGACAGGCGGCGGACTGGCGGTTCTGCAGCGAAACCGCACCGTCCATAGCGAAAACCGTCTCGCCCACAACGAAAACCGTCCCGCCCGCAACGAAAACCATCACAACATTCGACGCTTTTCGTCAAAATCGAATTTTTCATCGGATGTTGTGATGGTTTGGAAGCCCCGACCACCACAAAGGTGCCTGTCCCCTTTGTGGTGGTTCCGAACGATGTCCTATGCCGAGGCCTTGGCCTTGCGGCGCTTGAGGACCGCGTGGATCACGATGTCCAGCAGCAACAGTACAATGGCCACGACCACGATAAGCACGGCAAACTCGCGCTTGCCCCAGTGGCGGCCGGCCAGCGACTTTTGCTTGTCGACGTCCTTCTTGTTGTACTTGGTGCGCACGCAATGCACCAGCAGGCGATGGTCGTTTACGCCGTAGGGCGTGCAGGTGACGAGCGTCACTTTGTCGGCGCCGGGCTCGATGGTCAGCGACTCCATCTCCTCGGGCAGCACGACCTCGGAGTCCACCATCTTGTAGGCGAGCGTCTTGTTCATGGTATGCAGCAGTACCAGGTCGCCGGGCTCCAGCGAGTGGATGTCGTCGAACATGCTCAGGTTGCGCATGCCCGAGTGCGCGGTGAGCACGCAATGCGTCGATGTGCCGCCCACCGGCAGGCTCGTGCCCTCCAGGTGGCCGACGCCCGCCATAAGGACTTCTTCGCTCGTGCCGTGGTAGATGGGCATGCTCACGTCGATGGAGGGGATCTCGACCCAGCTCATCATGGGGTCGCGGTCAAAGATGAGCTGCTGGGCGTAGGGCTCGATCTGGTCGGCGGGGAGCTCGGTGGCCTCGCCCGCCAGCTGCTCGTTAAAGGAGCGCGCCTGGAGCAGGATGCGTTCGCGCTCCTCGGCAGACAGCGCGTCCACGGTGCTGGACACGGTGCTGATCTGGTTGAACACGCCCGAGGCTTCGAGCCGGTCCAAGATCCACGGCCAGGTCATAAGGCCCACGCCAATAAGGATGATGACGATGGTGATGAGCCGGTCGGCCCAGCGCGGCAACCGCTTGCGACGGCGCTTGGACTTTGGTTGAGGTTTGGGCTGGAGTTCGGGTTGGGGGCTTGAGCCACCGTTGGCCGCGGCGTTATTGCTCTTCATATGTTTGGCGCCCTGCAGCATCGCCTGTCACTCCTCTACAACTTAAGTTGTCTAAACAAATAATAGCCGATTAGCGAGCTTCCACGCCGGACAACGCAGCTAGACTGCACCGTCCGGGCCACGCACCCACTCAACCAATCAAGCCATATGTTGCTTTCATCGTCTCGAGCAACTGCACCATCGTTGCGCCCGCAACCCCGATCTGTTTCAGATTGACGTCGCCCACCTCACAATCTTTAACAAACGCAAGCATATCGTCCTTCAGTTCTCCGCGCAGGTCGACACCTTCCGACTCGCCAAGCAGCTGAGCAAGCCTCAGCGCATCGCGTTTATGCTTTTTTACCTTCCTCGAATCAACGCTCTCCCCCGCTTCCCTTCTAGCTTTTAGGTCGAGATACGCCTTCGCTTTGAACGGGACAATGTATTCCGTACCCAGGACCGAAACGCCGCCTACGGTCCGAATTCCCTGAAGGAACAAGCTGTAGTAAGCATCGTCCAATAAAATTGCCGAAAGACTGCTTATGTTTTCATCAACGTGAATTGGCGCCACATCAATCCCCTCACGACCCTTTAGAAAGTCGGGGCACTTCGCGAAGAGTTCGATCATATGGGGGTAACCCGGCCTCTTTGGCTCTGTAAACCGATAAAAACATGAGCCTTTACCTTCGCCCCAGCCGCAGCGGTAGCCGCCATCACGCACCAAAGTCCATATAGCTTCTGCCGTCTGAGGCAACCGGTCATCGGCGACAATTACCACATCAAAATCGTGAGTCGCCCTAAACGGAAGTCCCGCCTCCGCGAGCAAAATGTCGCATGCCGTGCCGCCGATAAGAGCATACGATCCTGCAGCTTCTTGCATATGCTGCTGAAATTCTTGGAGACCTTCTACAGCGCTTCTTGCCATGGATATTCCTTTCCAAACATGCGATCGACTTCGAGCTGAATTCGCTCATCGTCGATTGCCGCCAAAGATAGCGCAAGCGAAATGTCATCGACGCGGGAGGAGTCGGCAAACACGGGCGCATAGCGCCACACTTGGATCATCGCCGTTTCGTTATCCGGCAACTCCCCGTCTGCGACTTCGAGGTCGCTCAGTTGACGCCATGCACTTCTTAAGACGGCCTTTTGTTCCATGCCCGGCGCAGCGAGCATCGAACGCGCAGCGAGCGCCGTCTCCCCGGCGTCAACAAGATAGTCGATCTGCGGCGTCTTCCTTGCAAAAAAGACCTTCGAGACAGGCGAGGAGAGCTCGGCCATGTGCTCGCTAAGCAGAAGATCAACGGCAACAGGGAGCACGACGACACGTCGCTCGCAACGCTCGCGCCTCGCGAGCCCCCTGTCAACAAGCTCGGTTATGGCCTCACTCGCGCGGCTTGCCGAGATTCCAAGCGCACGACAAAGGTCATAGGGACGATATGGCTCCTGGGCTGCTCCCCAGATTGCGGCAGCCTGTGCGTTGGGTGACATCTTGGTCGCATGATTGCGAAACCAGGCACCGCCCCTCTCCGTGCAGGCCGTGCCCATAAATGGAAGAAAAGCCTGTCTACCCGGGCAGACAAAGGGAATCCCTTGTGCGACCAATGCTTTGCGCTGACGTGCATCGGCATCAGGAAACGAAACGACAACAGGAGTCTCCGCGCGCAAGGCTAGCTGACTATAGACCCTCTTAGCCTCGGGAAGCCCGACGCCAGTAGGCAAGCTTGCAAGCAAAAACGAAAAACCGTTTGCGTCAACAGCGCGGACCTCAATCGCCCGCAGATGCAGCGGCAAGCGTGCGGATCCAGGCCAAGTTTTGGTCTTGGCGGAGAGGCCTAGTGCTTCTTGTAAGTAGATTAGCGCTTCGTTCATTTCCATTGTTTTCGTTTGATTCCAGTTTATATTGGAATTATACATAATTTTCGGAATTAACGAGATTCCTTTCGTGCATAAGCCAGCATTTGGGTTTTCAAAATGTCCCGAATCGGCTGGGCGATTCGGGATACAATGTCAACAGGAAACGACGCACCCCGCGTAAATGTTTGGGAGCGCGGGCGGCCTAGTTTTCAGCTTTTGTTAAATGCCCGGGATCCGACCCCCGGGCATTCTTATTTGCGCTTGTTGCGGCGCAAATGCCTTCCACCGTCCGCACCGCGCGTGCGCCTACGGACCTTAAACCGAACCTCATACGAGTCAAGAAACGCGATGACGGATGAGTCCGCATCGGACGGTGGAGGCTGCCTGTGTTGTCCAAAAAGAACGGGGCAAACTCCAGCGCGGAGTCTGCCCCGAAAAGAAAATGGCAAAGCAAGAACGTCGATGGACGAGAAAAGTGTCCGCAAGTCTCATGGCCATCACATCCCACCTGCCAAAGGGATGGGTGAGCGAGCGTTACTCCTGCTCGGACTCCTCAGCCTGCTTACGGCTGCGGATGAGGTGCGCCACGCCGATGCACAGCACCGCGCCACCAGCGATCCAAGTGAAGGTCACGCCGTTGAGACCGGTCAGCGGGAGGCCGACATGCTTGGTATCGCCAACGGTGATGTTGAAGGTGCCGTCGTCGTTTGTAACTGTGCCAGCCTGGGCTTCGAGCTTGTTGTCGTCCTTCGAATTGTTCGGCGTGCCGATGATGACCTGGTCTTTCTGACTGGTATTAATCTCATACTTGGCTCCAACCGGGCTTTCGCTTGAAGCCTCGCTGTCCCTGTTTGGCGTAATCGTGAAATCGAAGGGCTGCACTTTATCGTAATTAGCGGGAGCGTCCGTCTCCTCAACCGTATAGGTTCCCGCACCAAGACCCTTGATAGTAATAGCACCGTTGGTGACGGAAAGCTTGCACACATCGCCTACGAGGGTTCCATCGGACTGAACGTATTTCCCCTCCAAGTTGGAATCCGCCGCTGACTTCACCCTGATAGTAAATTTAATATTCGAATCCTTAAGCGCCTCCTCGGTGCCAAGGTCGACCTTATTAAGCTTGAGACCATAGGTGTAGGTCTTGACCTCATCGGGCACCGTCGTGCCGGTGTTGTTGATCATAGGGTTGTTTGAGTATGTAAGCGTAGCGGTGTTGGTGTTGCCTGCGTTGCCTCCAATGGCGGCCTCGCTGTTGATCTTTGCCTTATAGGAGAGCACGATGCAGGATCCCGAAGTAACGTCCGCTACCTGCTTAAGGTTGCCACAAGTCCAAGTTGCCGTAACGTTGCCGTTGGTATCCGCGGATCCAGAAGCCGGGGTAAATATGTCAGTAATATCTTTTCCCGTATTGTTCTGATGAGTCGGATCGGCCTTCGCCGCCGCCTCGTTCGCATAGAGATAGACCTTAGCCCCATTCTGCAGTGTCAGGCCCTTGGAAAGTTGATCGGAGAACTGATAGAAGTACGTGCCGTACGTGACGTAGTTGTCAGCGATAGTGCCGTAAAGGTTGTACGTTACGTCCTGTCCAACATGGGAGTCACTAGCATCGAGCTCTTCATCGCCCTTGGCACTCAAGATTTTCTTATCGACGGTGGGTACGCTCTTTTTGGGAGTCACCACTTTCTTGGTCTTGCCATCAACGACCGCATATACGGGCGAAGTGAAAACATCTTTTGAGCTGGTATCCGAGCCTTCTGCCACGCTATTGGTCAGGAAGAGCCAGTAACCGGCGGTGAGACCAGAAAGGGCTTTATCGTCCTTGCTGGTCGTTTTCCAAGCGCCAGAAAAAGACTTAACATTCAGTTTTTTCGCAATCACATTCAAAACGTGACCGTTCGCAACCTTTGTAGTTGCAGTCGTTCCAGCATGGTCATTCAACCATTCGGCAGCATCCTGTGCATTTTGGTTGCTGTAGCTATTGTTGGCATCTTCTGCCTTCACGGCTTCATCAATTGCACTGACCACAGCGTCCCGAATTGCATCCTTCTCAGCCTGGGAAGATCCGGCCCACTGAATATTGGTGACAGTAGAGCCGTTCACGTTAGCCGTAAAGATCTGGATGCCCTTATAGGTCGTAGTCTCTTGATAAGTAGGGTCATTGAAAGTTACGGTCGAACCCGCCGCACCCTCAGCAAACGCCATGGTCACCGGGGCCATGACTCCGCCGAAGCTCAGCGCTGCTGTGAGGCCGGCGGTTACTGCCAGGCGTGCGATGTTCTTGCTCATGCTCATCTTCTTTTCCTCTGCTTTCTGCTCGAATTCCATTTGATCTAAATCTGTCTGTCTGTGTCTTAGCATCTACTTCGCTACGTCTCGCCCCGCT
>DBFBFY010000068.1:0-2826 GCA_048201615.1 Collinsella sp. | reverse complement strand
GAAAAAGGCCCCCGGTCGAAACCGGAGGCCTTCCAATCACCTAGAGCGCAAAAACAGGCGTGAGGGACTCACTGTCGACCGATCGTATTCGCATCACGCCACCACCAGTTGTTGAGAGACTTCATCGTGTTCTTCATGTTGCTGGCTCCTTTCGTGATGCCGTGGCGCGGTCGCACCTTGTTGCTGTTGCGCTGCACTATAGCACAGCAAAGTGTGTGCGGGGAAATCTTTTTTGAAAAGATTTCAGCGGTGTTCCCGCCGGTCAAAAAGGCGGGCGGGACGAACCGTGCCATCCCGCCCGCACCAGTGAGGGATTACTCCTTGTTGCGGCGATAGAGGATATAGCCGCCTGCGGAGATGACGGCAACGCCAGCGATGGCGAATGCGGCCACCATGCGGCCATCAAAACGATCGCCAGTGGTGGGCAGGCCGCCCTTGGTGTTCGTCTTGTTGGTGGTTACCGTGGTCGTGGTATCCGACTTACCAGGCTTCTCGGGCTTGGTGGCGGGCTGCTCGGGCTTAGCGGGCTGCTCAGGCTTGCTGGGCTGATCCGGGGTACCGGGCTGTTCGGGCTTACCGGGCTGCTCGGGAGTGCCGGGCTGATCCGGGGTGACCGGGTCGGTGGCAAGGGCGTCCTTGGCGTAGGTGATGGACTCCTTGAGGCCCTTGGTCTCGGTGTTCAGGTCGCTCGGGGTGAAGCGCTCGTCAAAGTTTCCGGCCTTCTGATAAGCGCGCATCTCCTGGAGCAGGGCCTTGCACTTCTTGTAGGTGTTCTCGGTGGCAGCCTTGCCTGCCTTGTTGGCCAGAGCGGTGCGACCCTCGGTGGTCGTCTCGGCCAGCATAGCGGCGTCAACTTCCTTGTTCTGCTCGATGAGCTCGTTCTGGAGCGCGTCGAGGTAGGTGCGGACACTGGTACCAAGGGTGTCAGGGTTCTCAAAGCAGAGCGAGCTGATGTCCATGAGGACGTAGTTAATGGAGTTCTCGGGCTCCTCGTTGTACACGACGTCTTTCGCATTGCAGTGGTCGAAGGAGACGGTCTGATCGCTGAAGTAGGGGCTAACTTCAGTTATCAGAGCGGAGTACAGCGGGATGGCGACAGAGTACGCGGCACGGGAGAGCATTTCCCACTGGATGGTAGCGACTTCGGGATCATACCCGCGACGAATCTGGAAGAGATTGATCTCGGTGTTGCGCTCGCTGCCGATGCAATAAACGCCATCAGTGTTCGCGTTGAGACCAGGGACGTTCTCTCCGCGGTTGCCGAAGGCACGAATCAGCTCAAAGGTGCTCCAACCAGACTTGCCAGGCTTGAAGAACAGAGGCTGGATTTCGCTGACCATAGCTCCCTTTTGGACGGGTTTTCCATCCTTATCGGTGATAGTTTTAATTTCGTAATCCGTGCCTTCGGTCAGCTGACTAGCAAAATAATGGCGGCCTTGCACATAGCGGGACCATTGGTTAACGCCAGAATCGGCGAGGCTTTCGCCATACGTTTGGGCGACATCGAATTTACCGTCAGCGGAGTATTTGGCGAAACCCTTCTCCACGGGCATGGACTCGATGTCCTTGGAGTGCAGGCAGTTCTCAGTATCGTTCAGGTCGACATCGTAGTTGAGGCTGCCGATGTTGGGGTTGAGTGAGGCGACGTCGTCGGCCAGCTTCATGGCAATCCATTGATGGGCAGAAAGCGTGGCGAACAGCCAGGTCTCGTTGTTGTCGGCGATAATGATCTGGTCGTTAGTGCAAGTGCCCTGCTCGTCGATCAGGCTGCCGAGGAGCTCGACGCCCTCGCGGGCATTGGCGCTCTGGCCCAGGATGACGCTGCCGTAGCTGTACTCGCCGATGCCGGTAGCCTCATCGATTGGGTCTGCTGCTTTGGCATCCTCGTTATAGGAGGTGCTCAGCGTAGCGGAGCAAGAGACACCCTTCTCGTTGATACCGGCTTCGGAGTAGGCGTCGGTGTGGCCCTCCCAATTGGAGGGATGGTCACGTACGTAGCTGTAGCGATATGTAGGCTTATTCGAAGTGTATTCGAAAGCAGACTCATTCGAGCTGTACGTAAAGCCAGCTTCGTGGGCAGGTTCGATGCCGAAGTGTTTGAGGTAACGCGCACCAAAGTCCTCGGCACGGCCGTAGTACGTGTTGCCGTCGGCCGTTAGATCTTTGCCCATGTACATCTGCGTGCAGGCGAGCGCAGAGGTCGGCATGGACATGATGGTTGCAGCTCCAAAGGCGAGGCCTATGCCAAGCTTTTTGAGCGCGTTGACGGGGTGAGTTTTCCTCATATTCCCTCCCAGCGTGCGAAAGCCCTCCGCAGCCAGAGGGCTTCAGCCAATAAAGACACTTCCTTAGCGTAACGAATCGGAAACAATATTCATCTATGAAAAATGCTTACTCGATAAGCGTAATGAAATATGCGATGAGCGGTTTAATATACTCAGTTTGTAGCTTTAGCCAAATAAAGACGCCCTGCAATTACTGCATCTGGATAAAGCGTCTGGAAATACCGAAATGAAAAATCCCCCGCTGTTTGGCAAATGCATAAACAGCGGGGGAGACGATAATTGGATGAATATCATACCAATGTGGAATTACTTCTTCCGGCGGTGGATCACGTTGATCGCATAGCCGACGAGCATGGCCAAAACGATGATGATAAAGCCGAGCAGGGGATTGTCGTTCATAGGGTCCTCCTATTTTCCGAGCGGGGAGAATTCGTCGACGATGAGGTCGAGGCATTGCGGAAGCGCGCGGGCTCCAAAGACGCCCGAATTGCTGGAGATAATCTCGCCATCGAACTGCATGCCCAGCGACGGGGTGCAGGTG
>DBFBFY010000067.1:0-17742 GCA_048201615.1 Collinsella sp. | reverse complement strand
AAGAACACGTCGGTGCTGGCGCTTGTGGCCGGCGGCGACCTTATGTACCGTTCCGACAACTTTGTGAGTCTGTACGGTTACCTGCAGGGATACATCGTCTGCTGCCTTATGTACTTCATCATCTGCTTTCCGCTCGCCATGCTGGTGCAGTGGCTCGAGCGCCGCTCCAAGGAGCGTCCGCGCGGCGTGAGCCTGGCCGAGCTGGGACTCGACAACGTAGAGGAGGCCTAGCGCATGGAAATCTTCAACGCGACCAACCTGCTCTACATTTGGGGCGGCTTTGTTAAGACGATCGAGATCTCGGCGCTGTCGATCTTTTTCTCGCTCATCTTTGGCACGGTGCTGGCGCTCGTTAAAAGCTATGCGCCCCGCCCGTTCCGTATTTTGGTGAGCGCCTATATCGAGCTGTTCCGCTGTACGCCAAACCTGCTGTGGATTCTGTTTATCTACTTTACGGTGCAGGGTTTGGACATTGTGATTTCGACCATCGCCTTTACGCTGTTTACCAGCGCTGTTATGGCCGAGATTGTGCGTGGCGGCCTCAACTCGATTCCGCGCGGCCAGTTTGAGGCGGCGCAGAGCCAGGGCTTCGGCTTCTTTGCCACCATGCGCTATATCATTCTGCCGCAGACGTTTAAGACGATCATTCCGGCGCTGTTTAGCCAGTGCACGACCGTCATTAAGGACAGCTCGTATCTTTCGGGCATTAACGTGGCCGAGCTCATGTACACGGCAAACGTTGTGATGGCTCACGCGATCGACCTGTCGCAGGTGCTTATGCTCTACGGCCTGGTGTTTGCGATGTACTTTGTGCTCAACTTTGGTATCTCGTTGCTGGTCCGAGCATATCAACGCCGTATTGTGGCAGCGTAGTCCTGCTTCCCCAAGCACGGCATCTTGCCCCTCAATCGTCGCTTGCGTACATTTAGTACGCGGCGCTCCTCTTTCGGGGCAATCTGCCGCACTTGGGAAACCAGGACGGTCGTAAGTGACAAAATGAGAATCAGGAATCGCCTATTTCTCATTTGTTAGAAAGGAATCGCGATGAGCGATCTGGAGAACAAAAAGAGCCCCGTGGTCATTACCATCGCGCGCGACTTTGGTGCCGAGGGCCACGAGATCGGACGCATCCTCGCCAACGAGTTGGGGATTCCGCTGTACGATAACGAGCTGCTGGTGCGTGCTTCGCTGCGCGCGGGCGAGTCGCTCGACAAGATGGCCGCTTACGACGAGCGCCTGGCCGTGGAGAACATGGCTTTTCTGCCCGACCGTTACGATGCGCGTTCGTACTCGGACAAGTTGTTCCAAAAGATGAGCCAGGTGATTTTGGATCTGGGTGAGACCGAGAGCTGCATTATCGAAGGCCGCCTGTCCGATTACCTGCTGCGTAACAACCCCAACCACATTGCCGTATTGGTGACCGCTCCCTTTGAGGACCGCGTCGAGATCGTGCGCAAAAAGCGCGGCCTCAACAAAAAGAAGGGCGCCAAGCTAGTTAAACAGCAGCAGAAGGCGCGCGAGGCATTCTACAAGCGCTACAGCGCCGGCAAGTGGAAGATGACGAGCGGCAAGGACATCGTCGTCAACCGCGCCAAGCTGGGCCGCGAGGGTTGTAAAGACGTCATCGCCGCCGCCTACCGCTACAAAGTGGCGCAGCTCGAAGGCTAACCGATCAAAAACCACCACAAAGGGGACAGTGCACCTTTGTGGTGGTTTTTGTTTTAGGCGGAGAAAGTCAACTGGTTCTGCGGGGGCCGATCACTCAAAGAACTCAAAGATGCTCAAAAAACTCAAAGATGCTCAAAATACTTAAAGATTGTAGGGGCATAATTAAGTTGTATGAGTTCAAGGGAGGCTTTATGGCGGCACCGACGGCGTACAGGCAGGCAAATCCATTCACGCCGATGTTCGGACGTGTACCGGCGTATATGGCCGGCCGTGAGCAAATCATCGATGATATGGTGCTGGCGTTTGAAAATGACGACTCCGATCCCAATCTTTGCTCGGTTTTCTATGGTGCACGTGGTACAGGTAAAACGGCGCTTTTGGCATATCTGTCGTACCGCGCCCAGCAAGAGGGCTGGATTACAGCGAATGTGACGGCCTCGGAGGGGATGCTCGAAGACATTTTGCAGCGCCTCAACGAATCAGCCGCCCATCTGATCGAAAAGCCCGCTTCTAGGCGTGTGAACAGTGTCGGCATTGCCCACGTAGGAAGCATGAGCTGGGAAAACATCGATGTTGAATTTGAGGGCGCTAACTGGCGTACTAAGATGAACGCTTTGTTTGCTCAGCTTGAAGCGACTGACACCGGGGTGCTTATCGCCGTTGACGAAGTGGATGTATCGTTTGCGCAAATGACGGAGCTTGTTACTACCTACCAGCACTTTGTAAGCGAGAATAAAAAGGTAGCTTTGCTTATGGCGGGGCTGCCGTTTCGCGTGCTGGCGCTGCTGACGGGGAAATCGACATCGTTTCTTCGTCGCGCGGCTCAACATTCGCTGGGATCAATTTCACCGACTGAGGTAAAAGAAGCGTTTCGACTAACGATTGAGGACGGCGGCAAGACGATTTCTGATGAGGCGATTGACCTCGCTGCCAAGGCGATCGATGGCTTTCCATTTATGTTCCAGTTGGTGGGGTATCGGGCATGGAATGCTTCGCGCCAAGCCTCCGAGGTTTCTATTGAGGATGTCGAACGAGGCGCGAAACTTGCGCAAGAGGAGCTGGAATCGCGAGTTTTCGCTTCAACAGCGGCGGAAATTTCACGAGGGGACCTTGAATTTCTTCGTGCAATGAATCCGGTTGGGACGACGACCAGGCAAGAGCTGGCAGCGAGGCTTAAGAAGAGTTCCGGTTCGATTTCAACGTATAAAAAGCGTCTGGTAGAGGCTGGGGTAATTGAAGAGCCTCTACAAGGACGTTTTGAGTTTGCATTGCCAGGCTTTGGCCGATATGTCGCATCGCTTTACTAGAGGGTCGTTGCTGCGAAGGATCGCTTCGTGTCCCTTTACTGTCTCGATCTGTAACAATAAGCCTGCTTTTAGGGGCCTATCTGTTACAGACTGAGACAAACTGGCAGAGTGGCCTTCTGCTCCGCTCAAACCACCGCAAAGGGGGCCTTTGTGGTGGTTTTTGTTTTAGGCAGAGGGGAAGGCTTTGGCGAGACCGGCGCGCGTCTGCGTGTCGGTCTTTTGGTAGATAGAGCTCAGGTGGCGCTGTACCATGCGCATCGAGATGCCGAGTTCCTCGGCGACCTGCTTGAGCGGGCGTTCATCCTGGGTCACGGCTATGAGCACGTCGACTTCGCGCGGGGTGAGAGCGTGGTCGGCGATGAAGGCCTGGCGTTGCTCTTCGATGGTGGGGGCGGTGAGTGCTTCTTTTGCCAGTTGCTCGCGCTCGCGCTCCTGCTCGGTTTGGGGCAGGCGAAACAGGCCGGCTGCCACGAATGCCGCGCAGGCGGCGACGAGCAAAACGAGCGCGCCGATCATAATGAGGGCAACGTTGTCCGAGGTTACGAGCGCCAGCGAGAGGCCCGATGTAGTGAATGCGCATACATTGTTGGCGGCGCGTCCCATGCCGGCCCAGAGGGCGGGCGCATGCATGCGCGGTGCCAGCTGTGTAAAGGTGGCGGTAAAGAACGTGACAAAAAAGCCCGAACTCAGATAAAAGACGACAAGGCCCAGGTTGGGATCGGCGCCGGCCTCCACGGCCAGGATGGAAATGGTCGAGAGCACGGCGATGCCGAGCATGACAAGTCCCATGTAGCGGCGCTCGGCAAGGTCAAAGATAAGACCGGCGGCAAGGCCGCTTGCCGCCAAAAAGAGGCGCGGCCAGGTTTGCACGGCAATGGTGCCGTGGGCGTTGGAGAGTGTGACCACGTTGTCGAGGGTCGAGAACAAGCAGGCAAGAATCATGACGAGCGCGATGCTCCAGCATGACTGTTTGGCGAGGGCATGAGAGGGCTCAATAAAGGGATTGATGGCGGAGTTGGAGCTCTCGGCGGCCTTTTGGGGAACGACGCTGAGGGCGGAGATGGCGATAGTCGCTGCGCCAAGGACGATGAGCTCGACGATGCCACCGCAATTGAGCAGGTTGACGGCGAACTGCATCAGGATGCCCGCGGCATAGGCCGCTCCCGCACCGGTGGCGAGCTTGGGATCATCTTGGAATGCCAACGAAAAGGCGTGGTGCGCTGCGGCGCCTAACAGGCCGAGTCCGAGGAATGCGAGGCAGCCCAGAATCTCGAGGGCAAGCGGGGCCGTGGGGGACTGGATCTGAATCAGCCCCAAGATGGCGATAGGGACGGCGGCACTGACAACTGCCTGAGGCTGGCCTTTGCGCTGCGCATGATCAAGCAACGGAGCGTATCCGATAAAGCCGATCACGCTGGCGCCAAGGATAAGGCCCTGTGCGAGCACAACGCGCTCGGCGCCGGCGAGTAGCCCGATATTGATATCGAAGCGAAACTCGGCGGCAAGGAAGACGAAGGTAAAGAGCGCGAGTGCCAAAAGCGCGTTAATTTTAGGCTTGCTCAGGTTCAAGGACAGTCCTTTGGGTGGACGAATGATCGTGTCCTCGATTGTAGCGTTCCCGGGACGAGTGTGGCGATGGTGAAATCATATTGAATTAAACCGCAGGTAGAGGCCTAGGTTCACATCTACGAACCTAGGCATACGGAGTCATTTGACACATCTTGGTGGTACAGGACCACCACAAAGGGGACAGGCACCTTTGTGGTGGTGTCCCTACGACCAAGGAGGGCGTTATGTGCGGAAGCCACTTTGATAAGCAAACTCAGCGTGAGCGCACCTGCTCGCTGGTTCACGGTACCCGGTGTTGTGTGGGTGCCAAAATAGCTTGCGCCGGCGCGTGTGCGCTTATGGTCGGCCAGCTGCTGCTGCCGAGCGTGGCGCTGGCGACGGAATGCGCCGATCCCGCCGCTGGGACGGATGAAGTTGCCGCGGCTCCGGTGACGCCGACGGTTGCGGAGGATACGGCCGCAACGACCGCACCAGCCGCTTCGACCGTGCCTGCAGCCGATGCTGCTCCGGCGGCGCAAGCCACCGCTGAGCCTCAGCAGACGGCCCCGACTGGCGCCACCGATGAATCCAACGATGCGGCACCCGCTGAACAAAATACTCCCAGCGACAACGCCGCCACGCCGGCGAATGACGCCATCATGCCCTGCGGTGTGACCGATGTTGTTGGCGGCAGCGGCGTTAGGGTCAATATTACGGTGCGGAACAATTACACCGACATCAAGAAAGAAGAAACGATTGAGTATGTGAAGGGGATTGCCCTTGTAGATGGAGACCAGTCTGCTCTCGATGGTAGCGCTTTGACTTTTATCGGCCTGGGGGACTTGATCGTCCATGCGGCGTATGACAGTGCGAGCAATAAAACAACGCTTACCCTGGATATCAGCAAGATTCAGAGACAGAAGGAGGAGCAGAAGTACTTTACGGAGTACAAGGAGAATAAGTCCAAGATGACGACCACCTATGATGGATCCAAGCTTACGTATACGGGTACAGAGCCCGGGAATATCATCATCGGTGATCCGGACGACGCCTTTAAAGGAGATACCGAGGCGACCGGGAAACCCACTATTAACGAGATCCGGGATGACTACTACACCCGCACCCATGTCTACGAGAGGGCGTGCCTTGTTATCCCGGCAGCGGAATCAGAATCGGAATCCATCTCCTTTGCCAATGTTCAGAATACGAACTTCAATTGGCAGCTGGATACTGGTCCGCAGGCGACGGCAGGTGTCCCTAACTACGATGCAGATAAATACGAAATCGCTTATGAATGCTGGCAGGAATTTGAAAACAACGAACCCGTTGCTGCCTGGTATTCCGATAACGGCTCACATGGTTCCCTGCCGACTATTACAAAGTTTAAAAGCGGGAAAGAGTACGTGTATTCTCTTATGCTGAAGCCAAAAGACGGATATTCCTTCAGCGATGAAACCGTTGTTACCGTAAACGGGGAAACCGTAAAGTCGAGTCTAAGCGGAGAATTCCTGTATGTCCCTGCTATTAAAACAATTACGATGCCTGCTTCGTCGGAAAACGAAGCTCTTGAGAATCTAAACGTCAACGATGTGAAAACCGACTATGCGCCCGGCGAGGCGCCGCGTGCGACCGCGACGATTCCTGCCGCCGATGCCGATAAGTATGAGATCGCCTATGAGTGCTGGGAAGAGATGGATGGCAGCGACCCTGCGGAGCTCAAGCCCGTTGCCTTCTGGTATTCCGATCCCGCAATGTACACGCCGGGCATGAAGAAGATCGACCACTTCGAAGAGGGCAAGTTCTACATGTATTCCGTTGAGCTGAGGCTCAAGGGCGACAATACCGTGGCTGATGACTGCGAAATGAACGTCAACGGTCATTGGGCGCACCACATCAAGACCGCCAACGGCGTCTTCGCGCCACACACTGACAATATGCTGTGCGAGCAGCCGATTGATGAATGGCGGGCAATCGACGTTATCGAGATCAACGGCGCCACGACTATCTTTAAGGCGGGCGACAAGCCGGTCTTTACGGCGAATGTTCCGACGGCCTCCAACTCCCTTCCTCAGTGTGAGTTCTGGACGGGCAGCGATGGCAGCGAAGTGAACTCTCAGAAGTTCTGGGATCAGAACATTACGAATCACATCGACGCCTTTAAGCCTGGCGTGACCTATCGCTACGGCATCTACCTCAAGTCCGCGCGCGGCTTCTACTTCACGCCCGACACCAAGCTGATGATCAACGGCCAGGAGTGCGGCTACCAGGTCGCGGATAGCGTATCCGATGAGGACAGCGGCTGGATCTACACCCTGTGGCTCAACACCGATCTGACCTTTACGCCTGAAGCCACGCCGACTCCCGATCCGCAACCTACGCCGGATCCCAAGCCGACACCGCAGCCTGAGGTTAAGCCCGAGACCAAGCCCGAAGTGAAGCCCGAGACCAAACCCGCGGCCAAGCCGGCTACGACCACCACGGTGAGCAAGACGGTTGAGAAAGCCACGCCGGCCAAAAAGTCCGCCGCCGTCCTGGCCGCCACGGGCGACACCACCGCGATGACGGTCACCGCCCTGGGCATCGCCGGCGCAACCGTTGCCGCCGCAGGCATCGCCGCGACCAAGCGCCGCAAGCGCTAGGTTTTGGTGACGGCGCCTATCCTCGGCTTCAGCAAAATCTCGATCTGTAACACCAAACTGCCCAAAACGGCTCTAGATGTTACAGATTGAGATGAACCGAATGGCCGCCAATCTAATGTCTCGATCTGTAACACCAAGCGGGGAATTTGACCTCTAGCTGTTACAGATCGAGACAAACCGACCGGCCGAGTCCAGAACCACCGTAAAGGTGCCTGTCCCCTTTGTGGTGGTTTGCGCAGGTAGAACGGTAGGTTCGTATATATGAACCTACCGTTCGCTTTGTTTTTGGACAACGATTACGCTGGATGACTTTTGGTTTGCAGGAAAGGAACGACCATGAGGTGGACTACTGCTCGAGCGCTTTGCCGACGGCTGACGGTTGCCACGGTGACCCTCGCGATGGTGACGGGTTCGTTTCCCGCGGGCGCGTTTGCTGAGGCCCTCAACACCGACGGCACTTTTGTGCAGACGGATAACGGCCAAGCAGCCGACGCCGCTCCCGCCGATTCGGCTGACGCCCAAACGTCAGACTCTGCTTCCGCCGACCCCGCGCCCGATGCCGGCGCCGCCGACCCCACAGTGCTCGATAGCGGTGATACCCCTACGCCCCCGCCCTCCGAGATTGCATCGGCGGCGGGCCTAACGGGCGCCGGGCAGACCGAGAGCACACCTGCGGGTACGCTCGCCACTGATCTTGTCGAGGGCAAGGAACTCGCCGAGCAGCAGAAGCAGGAGAAGACCGCCGAAGCCGAAGCAACCTGGAATGAGGATCTTGGGCTCTGGATGACCTCGAAGGGCGCTACGGGCGTAAAAGGCGAATACGATGATGGCTACGTGGCCGGCGAGCAGACTCCCGCGCAGTACTACTTCTCGATCGATAGCCTCACCAACGAAATTTCTATCGAGTATGGCGACGCGGGCATTACCACGTTGGAGGTGCCCTCGACCATCGACGGCAAAAATGTCGTGAGTCTTAAGGGCATGGGAAACGTTGCGCTCACATCAATTACGTTTGCCCCCGATTCGCATATCCGCTCTGTGGGCGGTTTGGGCGGCAGCAGCATCAAGGAAATCGCACTGCCCGATTCGGTTGAGGAACTGGGCTGGAATGCGTTTACTGGAAGCAAGACACTTCACACGGTGACCTGGCCCAACAACGCGGCCTTTACCACGATTCCCGAGCAGGCCTTTGAGGGCTGCGAACAGCTTGACGACAATGTGGTGGCAACGCTGCCACCTTCGGTTAAGACTATCGACTATCGCGCCTTCGCCAATTGCGGCGTACCGCAGTTCTATGTCTCGGACACAACGGTACTCACCTTTACGCAGATCAACGTGCCGGGCACGGTGGAGCGGATTGAGCGCTATGCCTTTGACGGGTGCTCGCATGTGTCATCGGTGACGATCGGCGATGGTGTCAAATCTATCGGGGCGCTCGCGTTCGCCTCTCTTGATCCTGCGATTGCCGGCAAAGAGATTGTGCTACCCAAAAGCGTGGAAATGATAGAGTGGGGAGCTTTTGAGAACACGAGATACGGAAACGAGACGAACCATAATGCCGTTGCCCTGCGCGTGATGAACCCCGATCTTCAGTTTGGTGAGGCGGGCTATCCGGGCGACTATAATGAGCGCGTGACAATCGATGGCGTAACGTATACGATTCCCTTTGGTGAAGGCCAGACCATCTATGCCTATGCGACCGATTCGGCTGGCAACCCCTCGATGGTCAAAAAGCTTGCCGATGCCGTGGCCGATCGCAAGGACTCCGTCGATTCCTCGAAGCCTGCCTACACGTTTGAGTGGATGGGCGAGGCGGCCCAGGTGACGGGCAAACTTCCCCAGAGCGCGGCGGCCGTGCTCTTGCAGGCGGGGCAGTCCACGCCGTTGACGGTTGGCGACGACGGCTCCGTTGCTGCCAACGTCCTCTCCAAGACGGCAGCAACGCTGCGCATTTCGCTCAGCGGTTACTATGACATGGTGCTGGCGCGCCCGGGCGACCAGATGACGGGCACATGGAATATCGGAGAGATTAAGACGGAGGACTTTACCAAGATTCCGGCTTCGCGCGCGATTGAGCTCAACGTGGGCTATCTTGAACCGATTATGGGCCAGGATAAGACCGAACGCATTGAGCTCGATAGTCTCGATAACATCGATCTGACGGTGAAGAACGGCGGCAAGACGCTTAAGCCTGCCAAGGGTGACAAGGAAAACGACTTCCGTATCCAGGGCACAGCGCTCGTGGTGTCGCAGGCCATTGCCGACGCGGACCAGGATCTGGAGATAACGCTCGAGCCCAAAGACAGCCTCAAGCTGGGTGGGACGACGGCGACGGTGAAGCCCTCGGCCGGCAAGGTCGATATCGACTTGAAGCCCTGGGGCACGGCGACGGTCGCGACCAAGGGCGACTACCAGGGCGCTAACCGCGTGCTGGTGTTCCGTACGTCCGACGGCAAGCTGGTCGCCGACGGCGTCACCTATCTGATGGGTTACGAAGACGATGGCACCACGCCTATCATGAAGGCCGAGACGCCGCGCCTTAAGGCCGGTTCGTACACCATCGTCGCCTTTAACAAGACGAGCTACGACATCCAAGCGACGAGCTATTCCACGTTTAGCCGCCTAGGGCTGACCGTGGGTAAGCATATCGCGCAAAAGCAGGTGAAGATTGAGGACGGCAAACAGCTCGACGTGACGCTCGACGTCCCCACGTTTGACGTGGAGACGTATCGTGCCGAGCGCGGGCTGACGGCGGGCTCGGTTATCGCTGATTCGTCCGCGGTCGTTGGCGTGGAGACCGAGCTGCGCATTCATTACGAGCTCAAGGACAGCCAGGCTGCCAAGATTGAGATTCCGCTGGCCAAGGATGCCGTCGGGGATGTGTCCGCAGGCTCTCGCGAAGCCGGCGCCAGCTCCGAGGCCATGTGGGCTGACACAACTTGGGAGGGCGACAACCTCGTTCTCAATATGAATAAGGGCATGGGCGCCGATGTGTTTGTGCGCTTTAAGCCTAAGGCCGCGGGCATCTATGCCATCTCGCCGCTTATTACGCTGGGCGAGGTGACGTTGCCGCTGGGAAGCACCACACTCGAGGTTAGCGGATCGCGCATCGAGGTCGACAGCACCGACGTTCACAGCCTACTGGGCAATGTGGCCTACGTATACGCAGCGCCCGGAAAAAGCGTGCAGCTTACCGTGGGCGTGGGCGCCTCGGCCGCAAAGTACACCGGCAAGACCAATAAACTCGGCCGTGCCAAGATTGAATACGACCTGCCGCAGGATACGCTTGCCGCCGAGCGTGTGACGCTCGAAGCGCGCGTGGGCTCGACCGCTGCTGCCGCCGCTGCTGCCGAGGTAACGGCTCGCAATTATGTGCGCTATGTTCCGGGCGCTTCGGTCTGGAACTTTGATGTGACGTATCGTGGCGGTACGCAAAGCCTGGTCAAGGACGGCAAGGACACCGGCAAGAGTCTGTGGACCTTCCACCATCTGCCGCAAAAGAAGAACGCCTACTGGACGTTCGATATCACGCTCGAGGTGGGAAACGAAGAGGCCGCCGACACGCTCGACCTGTACGTGGACTGCGTGGATGGCAAGACGGTGACGATTCCTCTGACTCAAAAGTCGCGCGAGGGCACCCATGTGCGCTATGTGGCGGAGTATGTGGACGAGGGTTACCTTAAGCTGCTCGACGAGTTTAACAAGGCGAATGACTCGACCTATGTGAACTGCGGCAACTTTGAGCAGATCTTTATGCCGCAGACCTACCGCATCTCCAATGCTCAGCTTATGACCATGCTGAGTTTTGACGCCAACGCTTCGGCCAAAAAGCATTCCGCCGCGGCCGAGGAGCGCCAGCAGGAGTTCTCGAATGCCGTGCAGCAGTGGCACGAGTATATGATGGATAACTCGTTTAATGATGTCGACGAGGCCTTTAACGACGCGATTGACCAGATGGTCGCTGATGCGTTTGCCGAGGAGGACGAGAACGGTAAAGAGGACGAAGCCCAAGGTGGAGCTGCCCGTAAGGCTCGTCGCGCCCCTGCCGCCAGCGACGGCGAGGGTGATGGTGCTGGCAACGACGAGGCCGCGCAGTTTGCGGCTGAGCTCAAGGCCGCGGTCGGCGGGTCGGCGGCGCTGCTGACCCAGCAGGGCGACAGCTATGGCGTCAATGTGGACAAGATGATCTTTGAGGATGCTTACGGCACCAGCGAGGATTGGTATCAGGAACTCGCGGCGGCCCAGGGCGCGAACGCTGCGGATGCGGCCGCCATCAAGGAGCTCGTCGACCATGCATCGCGAGCGGAGTTTATTGCCCAGCAGGCCGAGGATCTGGTGGGCCAGTCGATGGGTATCGGCCAGCTCAACCAATACGGAAGCTGGAATGACGCAACCGCTGCGGCGCTCAACAAGTGTGCGGGCATTAAGGCCAGCGAGTACAACGGCCAGTCGACGAGCGGGTTTAACGATTTGGGCCAGGCGCTCGGCAGCTCGCTGAGCTACAAGGCGGCTGACGACGATACCGTCAAGGGCTTTAAGGTCGCCGCGCCCGATGGCGAGCAGACGGCCTATATCGAGTCGGAATTTATCGAGAACTCCAATAACAACAAGAACCAGGCGCTTCTGTTTAACTCGATCGCCATGCAGTGCGACATTCTGGACGACCTGTACGACAACTGGAATGTGGTCCATAGCCTCAACAACTCCAAGGTGCGCGGATGGCTCATGGCCTGGAAGCTCAACGGCGACGTGAGCGCCCATATGAAGCTCATCCGCACGATCCGTTCGCTCAAGAGCTATAAGATCGAGTGCGAGATGTTCGGACAGGTCTTTAAGACCGATGCGTGGAAGGCGGCCGGCCAGGCGTTTCCCGCGGCGACCCAGGGTATCGGCATCTTTACCGGCATTTACGGCGTGAACGATGCCAGCAAGAACTGGGAGAACGTGAACGTCCGTATGCAGAAGGTGAAGGGCGAGCGCGAGGGCTATGAGCTTCAGCATACGCGCTTGCTTGCCAAGCCCGAGAAGACCGAGGACGACTGGAAGTGCATTTACGCGCTGCGTGACGCCATGGAGAAGGCGCGTGCGTTTGAGGATCTGCTGTATCGCCAGCTCTGCCACGACAGCACCGATGTGGCGGTGGGCTCCATTATGACAATCGCCGGCGTGCTGACGGCCGGTTCGGCGGGTACCGTGGTGGGCGCCGCCTATGATGCAGCTTCGACCAGCGTAGGTTCGGAGCGCGCGATTAAGCTGACCAATGCCGAATGCGCCTACGATGTTGCCTGCGAGCAGGTGGAGCGCGCGTGCCAGAATCGCATTACGGTCAACTGGGGCGAGCTGACCGATGCCGAGGTCTACAAGGCCAACAAGGACGGCTTGATCTCGGACGAGAAGATGCAGTCGATCTTCGAGGCGCGTTATCGCAATGTGCCTGCCAAGGCAGCACCCGACCCTGCGGGCGTGGTGTACGAGGGCCTGCTGTCCAATACGGTTGAAGGCGCGGCGGTTGAGCTGTGGAGCGCCGACGATGCGGCCGGTACCAATGCGGTGCGTTGGGATGCCGAGGGGTATGAGCAGGACAATCCGCTTGCAACGGGTGCGGACGGTGCGTACAACTGGAATACGCCGACCGGCTGGTATCAAGTGCGCGTGACCAAGGACGGGTATGAGGAGGCGCGTTCGGCTTGGCTGCGCGTGCCGCCGATTCAGACTGAGGTGAACATTGGCTTGGTGTCGACGGCGGCGCCCGAGGTAGCTTCGGCCCATGCCTATACCGATTGCATCGAGGTTGAGTTTGCGCAGTATATGGATGCGAGCGACGATGCCCTGGTCGCATTGTGCGCGCAGGGCTTGGGCGACGTGACGTATACGTGGCTCGACAAGCAGGACGATCCCAATGGCAAGCCGCTGTCACGCGTGCTGCGTATTCGCTATGCCGATGCGCGTGAGGCGGGCTCGACGGTGGCGTTTGAGCTCGACGGTGCTCGCAACTACGCCGGCACGGCCATGGCGCGCTGGGCAAGTGGCGAGCTTGTCGTGGGCGTTCGTGCCGACAAACTCAAACTCAACGTGGAGCAGGCCGTGACCATGCTTGATGGCAGTGACTTTGAGCTGGTGGCGCACGTGACCGATAAGGCGGGCAAGCCGTTTGCGGGCGCCAAGGTTAGTGTTGGGCTGGAGTCCTCGGCTATCTGCTCTGTCGATGCCACCCAGGCCGTGACGGGCGAGGACGGTGCGGCGACGTTTGTGCTGCATGGTGCTCTGCCCGGTTTGACGACGTTGACGGCGGCGGTGGGCGGCACGGCGCTGTCCAAGCAGGTCGACGTTCGCGTGTCTGCCGAGGCAGTGCGACCGGCGCGACCGGTGGCGACGATTGGTGCGACGACGTTTGGTGCATGGTCGCCCAAGGAGAACTACATTACGGTGCCCAAGGGCACGAAGCTGGAGCTTTCTGCCGAGGATGGCGCGACGATTTGGTACACCACCAACGACACCTGCCCCTGCCGTGACGAAGGCCGTGTAAAGTACACCGAGCCCATTGCGCTCGATAGCAACATGTATGTGCGCATTGCGGCACAGCGCCCTGGCATGTCGTACAGCGAGTATTCCGAGCGTCTGAACATTACGATTACGGTGACCGATGAGGCGGCGCCTGATCCGACGCCCGATCCGGACCCGACGCCTGGCGACGGCGAGCAGGGCGGCGGTGCGGATGGCTCTGGCGGCACCGGGGTACCTGCGGGCGGTTCGACTTCGACGACGACCACGGTGACGACGAACAAGTCCAAGGGTAAGGGCGAGAACGACAAGAAGTCCGGCGGCACGGAGCTCGCCAGCACGGGTGACTCCACCGCGATGACGGTCGCCGCCTTGGGCATCGCCGGCGCAACCGTTGCCGCGGCCGGCATCGCCGCGACCAAGCGTCGCAAGCGTTAGGTTTTGGCGACAACGCCCATTCTCGGCTTTTGCAAGATCTCAATCTGTAACACCAAGCCAGATATTTGGGTTCCAGGTGTTACAGATTGAGACGAACTGTTCGGCCGCCAACCTAACGTCTCGATCTGTAACACGTAGCGAGGAATTTGGCCTCCAACTGTTACAGATTGAGACAAAGCGGGGGGCGGCTGGAGAAATATCTCGATCTGTAACAACTACAAGGCTCAACAGGGCCTAACTGTTACAGATTGAGACAAAACGACCGGGCAAGTCCCCAACCACCACAAAGGTGCCTGTCCCCATCGTGGTGATCGGGCGGCCGGCATAAAAAAAGTCCCCGCCGGGCGTGTGCTCGACGGGGACTTTGCCGTTTGGTGGCTAGCGCCGCAGGTGATTACTCGCCCAGCAGGCTCTTGGTGATCGAAGCGGCGGCCTTCTTGCCGGCGCCCATCGCCAGAATGACCGTAGCGGCACCGGTGACGATGTCACCGCCGGCCCAGATGCGGGGATCGGTGGTCTGGCCGGTCTCCTCGTCGGCAACGATGTAGCCCCACTTGTTGAGCTCCATCTTGCCGCCGATCTTTTTTGCGAAGGGGTTGGCGTTGGTGCCGATAGCCGAGATCGCGACGTCGCAGGGGATCTCCTCGATGGCGCCCTCGATGGGCACCGGGCGACGACGGCCGGACTCGTCGGGCTCGCCGAGCTCCATCTTCTGGACCTTGACGGCGCACACGGAGCCGTCTTCGCCAGCGACAAACTCGAGCGGGGAGACAAGCGGCAGAACCTCGACGCCCTCGGCCTTGGCATGGTGCAGCTCGGCGCGACGGCAGGGCATCTCGTCCTCGGTACGGCGGTAAGCGATGATGGCGTGCTCGGCGCCCAGACGCTTGGCGGTACGGACGGCGTCCATAGCCACGTTGCCGCCACCAAAGACGACGACGTTCTTGCCGTGCTTGGTGGGGGTGTCGTACTCGGGGAACTTGTTGGCCTTCATCAGGTTCACGCGGGTGAGGTACTCGTTAGCGAAGAAGACGTTGGGCAGGTTCTCGCCGGGGACGTTGAGGAACTTGGGCAGGCCAGCGCCGGTCGCCACGTAGATGGCGTCGAAGCCCTGCTCGAACAGCTCTTCGGCCGTGGCCATGTTGCCCACGACGGAGTTGTACTCAAACTTGACGCCCATGTCCTCCAGGCCGTCAATCTCGCGCTTGACGACTGCCTTGGGCAGACGGAACTCGGGGATGCCGTAGACCAGCACGCCGCCGCCGGTGAAGAATGCCTCAAAGACGGTAACGTCAAAGCCGTTGCGGGCGAGCTCGCCGGCGCAGGTGATGCCGGACGGGCCGGAGCCGACGACGGCGACCTTCTTGCCGTTCTTGGGAGCCATCTTGGGCGTGGACGCGAGCTCGGGGCGGTCACCCAGGAAGCGCTCGAGCTGGCCGATGGCCACGGGCTCGGACTTCTTGCCACGGATGCACTTGCCCTCGCACTGGTTCTCCTGCGGGCAGACGCGGCCGCAGATGGCGGGAAGCATGGAGTCCTCGCGGATGGTATCGAGAGCGCCGCCGAAGTCCTTCTCGCGGATCTGCTCGATAAAGCGGGGGATGTTGATGTTGACGGGGCAGCCCTCAACACAGAACGGCTTCTTGCAGTTGAGGCAGCGCTCGGCCTCGGCCAGCGCCATCTCCTCGGTGAAGCCCTTGTCGACGGGGCGGAAGTCGCAGGCGCGCTCAGCAGCCGGCTCCTCGTTATCGGGGGTGCGGGGCGACTTCATATCGGCAACGAAACGACCGTTAACTAGTGGCATGCGCAGCTCTTTTCCTCATAGGCCTTGAGGGACTCGCCCTCTTCGGAACGGTAAGCGGCCTGGCGGGCACGAAGGTCATCCCAGTCGACCAGGGTGGCATCAAAGTCGGGGCCGTCGACGCAAGCGAACTTGGTCACGCCGCCCACCTCGACGCGGCAGCAGCCGCACATACCGGTGCCGTCAACCATGATGGGGTTGAGGGACGCGGTGATGGGGGTGTCGTACTTCTGGGCGGTGAGGGTCGAGAACTTCATCATCGGAACGGGGCCGACACAGAAGACCTGGCTCACGGCCTTGTCCTGCAGTAGGCGCTCCAGCGGAGCGGTAACAACGCCCTGCTCGCCGTAGGAACCGTCGTCAGTGGTGATGTGGATGTGGTCCTCGTCGAGGAGCTCGCGGAACTGGTCCTCCATGAGCAGGAGGTCCTTGGTGCGGGCGCCCATGATGGCGTGAACCTCGTGACCGGTCTCGACCAGGTGCTTGGCGACCGGGAAGGCAATTGCCAGGCCGACGCCGCCGCCAATGACGGCGCAGGGGCCCTCGGCCATCTCGGTGGGAACGCCCAGCGGGCCCACGACGTCGCGCAGCGACTCGCCGGCCTCGTAGGTGGAAAGCATTTCGGTGGTCTTGCCGATCACCATGAAGATGAACTCGACCCAGCCCTCGTCACCGTTCCAGCCGGCCAGGGTAAACGGGACGCGCTCGCCCGTCTCGTTGGCGCGAACCATGAGGAACTGTCCAGCGTGCGCATGCTTGGCGATTGCAGGCGCCTCGATGCGGAACTTGAACACCTTCTCCGAGAACTGCGTCTTCTCCAGGATCTTATACATAGAACCCCTCTCTTGTTAGGGCCGCCGAACCGTGCCTCCACGGAAATGGACGGTAGCCCGAATAAAACCGTACGCGCACAGGCGTTGTGCAGACATACGGTGCAAATTATACCCTCATGGACATGTCGCTTACGTGTATCTTCGGCGGTTGGGAGCAGGGTTTATCCACTTTGGCCTACTAAAGGGGGAGAGGTTTATTTTGGTCGGTTTTATCAGGTAAAACGGCAAAGGGGGCCGGCCTCGCGCTTCGGTGAGGCCGGCCCCCTTTGGAGCGTTGCATATGTATGGCGGCACAGGGTTTATTGCGACGCGGCATCCGCGGCGTTTCCGCATATAAAACCTGCCAAAATAAACCTGTCCCTAAATGGTAGGTTTTAGTGCTTGCCGTTGGCGGAGGCGGCACCGTTGACGTGGTCGCGGGCATAGACCACGCCGTGCACGATCGCCAGGCCGGCGGCGTCGGCCGCGCGGGCGCAGGTGTCCTGGAAATCCTCGGCCTCGCGGGCGCGCAGCTGCTTAAGAACGTAGTCGGCGACGGTCATCTTGCCGGGAGGGTTGCCGATGCCGGTGCGGATGCGGCTGAAGTCGCGGCTGCCCATCTTGTCGATGATGGAGCGCAGGCCGTTGTGACCGGCGTGGCCGCCGCCCACCTTAACACGTACGTCGCCGGCGGGAATGTCGAGCTCGTCGTGGATCACGAGCAGCTCCTCGACCTTGATTTTGTACTCGCGGCAGAGCTTGGAGATGGGGCCACCCGAGGTATTCATATACGACTGCGGCTTGACCAGTACAATCTGGCGCTTACCGCCCTCTTCCTCGGGATCGTTGATGTTGATGAGCGCGACCTCGGCGCCGGCCTGGTTTTTCCAGTACGTGACGCCGGCCTGACGGGCCAGCTCGTCGATCGCCTTAAAGCCGGCGTTGTGGCGGGTCTCGGCATATTCCTCGCCCGGGTTGCCAAGCCCGGCAACCATGCGAATCTTAAGCGGCTGTGCAGCTGCCATGTT
>DBFBFY010000066.1:0-4246 GCA_048201615.1 Collinsella sp. | reverse complement strand
TTTCCTCCAAATTTCAAACAGTCCTATGCAAGACGAAGGCCACATTTAGTGGCCTTCTTTGCATGCGGAACTCATTTGGAGCAAACACCCCGGCGACTCGGGGCTTCCCCGGCCAGACGACTCGGCCGTTCGGGTCAGGTGGGCTGGATGGAATAGAGTGAATGAGGGTGCTGTTGGCGCCCTCATTTTTTGTGGATGTGAAGCGGGACGGTCCCCTTGGTTACATCGCGCCCCAAGATTTCCAAAAAGTTAACCCTTGTTGACCTTAATAGTTAGATAAACTAAACTATTTTCCAAAAGTGTGCTCGAGCAAACTTGTTTACTCGGGTGCTGAGGCACCGTGCCGCGTCCAGTGCGGCAAAAGGGAGAAGCAACATGAAGAAGTCGACGTTTAACACCTTGCTTGTCGGTGGCGGTTTTCTGCTTGGTACGGCCGGCATCAAGCTGCTCACCAGCGCTCCGGTCAAGAATGCCTGCGTGCAGGGTATCGCGTGCGGCATGCGCATCAAGAACGGCTACCAGGACATGGTCGAGCAGGCCAAGGCTAATGTCGACGACATGGTTGCCGAGGCGGCCTACATCACCCAGAGCGAGGCCGCTGCTGACGAGGCAGCTGAGTAACGCTCCCAGGCACAAACTATGAGATTCTCGATTATTAGCGAGATCCCCGGCAGGACCCGTCTTCAATTGGCGGGTCCTGTGCCAGAGAGCGATCTCGATGCACTTCTTAAGCTCAGCGGCGATATCGACGGCGTGCACAAGGTGCGCGTTTATGGCCGTATTGGCCAGATGGCGCTCGAATATGACGAGCAGTGTCGTGCGGGCGTGCTCGACGCCTTGGGTGCGCTCGATGCCCAGGCCATTGCCGACGCAAAGACGGGTTACGTGATGCAGCTTGAGCCACGCAAGCACAAACTCGTCATGGATCTTGCCACACTTATCGGCGCCCACTACGCGCGCCGCTGGTTCCTGCCTACGCCGCTGCGTGCCATCTTTGTTGTGGCCGGTTACATGACCTTTTTGCGCGCTGCCCTTCATGAGCTGGCGCAGCCGCGCCTGACCGTTCCAGTGCTCGACGCTTCGGCCATCGGCATTTCGTTCGTCAAACGTGATGTCGACACCGCGGGCCAGACAATGTTCCTGCTCAACGTGGGCGAGCTGCTCGAGGACTACACACGCGCCATGAGCGAAAACGAGCTCATCAACTCGCTGCTTGATGTGCCCGACAAGGCGCAAAAGGTCGTCGGCGACACCGAGGTAAGCGTTGCCGCGACCGAGCTTGAGCCCGGCGACTTGGTCGCCGTTCGCACCGGCATGTCCATCTGCATCGACGGCGTGGTCGAGCAGGGAAGCGCCATGGTTAACCAGGCGACCCTGACCGGCGAGCCGCTTGCCGTCGAGCGCAGCGCGGGCGACGATGTATTCGCCGGCACCGTCGTGGAAGACGGCAGTATCTTGGTGCGTGTGCGCGCCAACACGGCTCAGACCAAGCTCCGCTCGATCGTCTCGCTCGTGCAGGCGGCCGACTCGCTCAAGTCCGAGGGCCAGTCGCACATGGAAGACCTCGCCAACAAGATCGTCCCGTGGAACTTCCTGCTCGCGGGCCTGGTTGCGCTTACCACCCGCAGCCTCATCAAGACCTCAGCGGCGCTGATGGTCGACTACTCGTGCGCACTTAAACTCACGGGTTCGGTCGCCGTCATGACCGCTATGAGCGATGCCGCCAAGATGGGCGTCATGGTCAAGGGCGCGAAGTACTTTGAGTCGTTTGCCAAGGCCGATACCATCGTGTTTGATAAGACCGGCACGCTCACCGAGGCGCAGCCGCGTCTTGCCTGCGTGCTCACCACCGATGGCTGGAGCGAGGACGAGGTTCTGCGCCTTTCCGCCTGCTTGGAGGAGCATTTCCCGCATCCGGTGGCGCGTGCCGTGGTCAACGCCGCCCGCGAGCGCGGGCTCGAGCACCGCGAGCGTCACGCTGCGGTCGAGTACATCGTGGCGCACGGCATCGCTTCGTCCATTGAAGGGCGTCGCGCCATCATCGGTTCCGCGCACTTTGTGTTTGAGGACGAGGGTGCGCAGCTCGAGTCCGACATCAAGGAGCAAATCGACCTCAAGATGCAGGGCCTGTCGCCGCTGTATCTGGCGGTCGATGGCAAGGTCGTCGGCGTACTCGGCATCGAGGATCCGCTCAAGCCCGGGGTCCGCGAGGCCATCGCCGACCTGCATGCGCTGGGCGTCAAGCATGTCGTTATGCTCACGGGCGACTCCGAGCGCACAGCCGAGCGCATTGCGCGAGAGGCGGGGGTCGACGAGTTTAAGGCCGAGCTGCTGCCCGAGGACAAGTACGCCTATGTGGAGCGAATTAAGAGCGAGGGGCGCCACGTTGCCATGGTGGGCGACGGCGTCAACGATTCGCCGGCGCTCGGTTTGGCCGACGTGGGCCTGGCGATGGGTGGCGGAAGCGACATCGCCAAGGAGGTCGCCGACATCATCCTGACCGATACGGATCTGGCCGCGATCGTGCGCCTGCGCCGCATGAGTCAGGGGCTTATCGACCGTCTGACGAGTTCGTATTCCAAGGTGATGCTCACCAACTCGGCGCTGTTGGCATTGGGTATTACCGGCATGATCACTCCGCAGACGTCGTCACTGCTGCACAACGGCTCAACGATCGCCTACAGCTTGGGCAACGCGAAGGCGTACCTGCGTTAGCGTTTTCGATTGAGTATATGGCCTGCATTCGGGCGGCACCGCAGCCGCCAGGGTGCAGGCCTTCTTTTGTTTGACGAGATGTTAGCTCAGATATATGCTCATGCTAGCACGGCTAGCAAACGCTGAAGGTGAGGTTGAGATGGCTACCGTTGGCAGCATGGCGCAGGTGAACGTTCGCGTGGATCGCCAGGTCAAGAACCGTGCCGAGGAAGCGCTGCGGCTTTCGGGCGGGTCACTGCCCGAGCTCATCAAAAAGGTCGTGGCCAAGGTCGCACAGGGTGGCGGGCAGTGTGAGGAAGTACTGTCTGCCGTTGATGGCCGGCAACAGACCGTCGCGCACGATACTCCGTTCACCGCGTCGTGGGCAGCGGCAGACCGGCTTTATGCAGATTTGGGCATCGCTATGTCGCCCGTATCCGACGATCGCGGTTGGGACACAATCTATTCCGAAGCCATGGATGAGCATTATCGCCAAAAGGGGATGATCCAGTGAGTGGGGCGCCTCTCAAGATCATGGTGGACGCCAACGTATGGGTCGACTCGTTTTGCGTCGACCATGCCGAGTCGCTTGCCGCGCGTGCGTTTATTGGGCAGGCGACGGAGGCGGGGGCATTACTGTTCTTTCCGGTGCATATTGCCAAGGACGTGCTGTACGTTGTCCAACACGAGCTGAAGCGTAGCGTTCTTGCCAGCGGGGGAGCGCTCGACGAGGCGTCTGCCCGCGCGATTGGCGATGCGGCGCTGGCGTTTGTTCGGAACATGACCGAAAACGCCACGGCCGTGGGCGCTGATGCGTCGGACCTTTGGCTGGCCGACAAATACTTAGCGCTCCATCGCGATTACGAGGACAACTTGGTGCTCGCCGCGTGCAAGCGCGCGCAGGTCGATTACTTGGTGACCAACAATCGTAAGCTGCTCGAACATGCCGATCTTGCAGCAAAGACCCCGCGCCAAATGATGCCGATTCTGGCTTTGACCGAACGTGGCGGCGCGGCTATCGGTTGACGCGAACTGTTTGCGGGCCTCTTGGACGACGATGCGCCAAGGGACCCGCGTCTGCTATTTACAAAAGCTCGGCCTTAATGGCGGGACTTTCTGCGAGCTGCTCGGCAGCCTTTTCGTCGGAGCTGTCGAGTGCTGCCAGACTGCGGTAGACCCACTCGTTGACCTGGGTGTTCTTGACGCCTGCGGTCTGCATAAGGGCGCCTACCTCGCGGATTGCTGCGAACAGATCGGCTTTGGGACCCGTAAGCTCGACCTCGATGCCGTGGTAGGCGGTTACGCCGCGGTTCTCACTCACGTGGTCGATAAAGCCCTCGACGGTCTCAAGCTGCTGGGCGAGAGCCGCATCATCGTCAGCGTCCAGCGCGACGAGTGCGTTCGATACCGCGAGGGCGGGATGTCCGCAGGGGACAAAGCCTTCGATGACATCCATAGCTTCGGTAATGGTTGAGCCCAGGCCTGCGAGGGCATTGACGAGTTGCTGCTTGGTATCCATAACGGTCCTTTCGACGGGTCAATTTTGCTTGGC
>DBFBFY010000065.1:0-6513 GCA_048201615.1 Collinsella sp. | reverse complement strand
TGACCCCCGCGAACTTCGCGGCGGCGGTCGGCCCCATGCCGTCCTCCGTCGCCAGGAGGAAGAGCTCGACCTTCTCCCTGCTGTACATGCGAACCTCCAGTCCGAACCGCTTCACGGTCCAACTTTCTGTCCGCACCCCCTAGGCCGCCAAACAGTCCCTATTTCACCGCAACTGCTTTTTGGGATCCATTTGTGCGGGGGAGTTGTGGAGTTGTACAGGCAGACGAGGTTTTTCTGGAAATACGCTCCCGATGCGCGTATAGTACCGATTGTTTTGTCGGCTCCTGCTGCGTCGAGTCCAAACCGCAAAATGCCATGAGCGGCGCGGATGCAGCCAGGAGGCACGAGGACAACCCATCGTGGCCACGCCCCGTGCTTAAAACCCCAAGAAGGAGTGAACAATGGCAGAAGAGAAGTATGTGCCGCGTCTGAAGACCAAGTACAACAACGAGGTCAAGCAGCAGCTTCAGGACAAGTTCCAGTACGAGAACGTCATGATGATCCCCAAGTTTGAGAAGATCGTCGTGAACATGGGTGTCGGCGAGGCCGCTACCGATTCCAAGGCCATCGACGGTGCCGTGCGCGACCTGCGCGCCATCACCGGCCAGCAGCCGATGATCACCCGTGCCCGCAAGTCCATCGCTACCTTCCGCCTGCGCGCCGGTATGCCGATCGGCTGCAAGGTTACCCTGCGTGGCGACCGTATGTGGGAGTTCTTCGATCGTCTGACCTCCGTCGCGATCCCCCGTATCCGCGACTTCCGCGGCATCTCCGCCAAGAGCTTCGACGGCCGTGGTAACTTCTCCATGGGCGTCACCGAGCAGCTCATCTTCCCCGAGATCGACTTCGACTCCGTCGATCACCAGCGCGGTATGGACATCACTTTCGTGACCACCGCCAATACCGATGAGGAGGCCAAGGCCCTTCTGGACGCCTTCGGTTTCCCGTTCAAGAAATAGGTTCACCTGCCCTATAAGCGCCGTTCCCACAAGGGGGCGGCGCTTGGGGCGAACAATACTCTATGTGAGGAGGATATAAGTGGCTAAGACATCGATGATCGTCAAGTGCAATCGCAAGCAGAAGTTCTCTACTCGTGAGTACACGCGCTGCCAGCGCTGCGGCCGTCCGCACTCTGTGTACCGCAAGTTCGGCCTGTGCCGTGTCTGCTTCCGCGAGCTTGCACTCAAGGGCGAGCTTCCCGGCGTTAAGAAGGCCAGCTGGTAAGTCACTACCAGCGTTTCAAGCATCAGTTTGGAACAGGGAAAACGCGCTAAAAAGGCTTTGCCGTTAAGGGCGGCGAAGAACCAAGAGCACGTGTTCATCAAGAACGAAGGAGAATCTGTATGAACCTTACAGACCCGATCGCAGATATGCTTACGCGCATCCGTAACGCTAACTCTGTGAACAAGGCCACGGTCTCCATGCCGAGCAGCAAGAAGCTCGTCGAGATCGCTCGTGTTCTGCACGAGGAGGGCTACATCGAGGGCTACGATGTCGAGGACACCGTTCCCCAGAAGACTCTGCACATCACGCTTAAGTATGGTCCCAAGAAGGCTAAGGTCATCAACGGCATCCGCCGCATTTCCAAGCCGGGCCTGCGTAAGTACACCGGCGTTGCCGACATGCCCCGCGTCCGCGGTGGCCTTGGTACCGCCATTATTTCCACCAGCCATGGCGTCATGACCGACCGCGATGCTCGCAAGCACAACGTCGGCGGCGAGATCATCGCTTACGTCTGGTAATTCGCTCGGTAGGTAGAAGGAAAGGAGATCACCGTGTCTCGTATCGGTAATAAGCCTGTCCAGATTCCCGCCGGAGTCGAAGTGGCAGTCAACGGCAACAACGTTGTCGTCAAGGGCCCCAAGGGCCAGCTCGAGCTCGATGTCTTTGAGAAGCTCGCTATCAACGTCGAGGACAACGTCCTCACCGTTTCCCGTCCCGACGACGAGCGTGAGACCCGTGCCCGCCACGGCCTCACCCGCGCCCTCATCCACAACATGGTTGTTGGCGTTTCCGAGGGCTTCGAGAAGAAGCTCGAGCTCGCCGGCGTCGGTTACCGCGTGCAGCAGAAGGGCAAGAACCTCGAGTTCTCCCTGGGCTTCTCGCACCCCGTGATCGTCGAGGCTCCCGAGGGCATCACCTTCGAGGTTCCCGACAACACCCACGTGAACGTCAAGGGTATCAACAAGCAGCAGGTCGGTCAGATCGCCGCTGAGATCCGCGGCCATCGTCCTCCCGAGCCTTACAAGGGCAAGGGTATCCACTACGTTGGCGAGCACATCCGCCGCAAGCTGGGTAAGGCCGCCAAGTAGTCGTAACCGACTCACTCGTATAAGACCAGCACCCCGTCAGGTGCTGGCAAGATCAACCTTTTTAGGAGTTTACGTATGAACAAGCATAAGGCGAAGCTGGAAGGCCTCAAGCGTCGTCAGCGTCGTGTTCGCGGCAAGGTCTCGGGTACCTCCGAGCGTCCGCGTCTTCGCGTGACCCGTACTAACGCCAACATCTATGCCCAGATCATCGACGACAGCAAGGGCTCCAGCCTGACGCTCGTCTCTGCCTCGACCCTCGAGGCCGAGTTCAAGGGCACCCACACCTCGAACAAGGAGGCTGCGGAGAAGGTCGGTCAGCTCGTTGGCAAGCGCGCCATCGAGGCCGGCATCACCAAGGTCGCCTTCGATCGCGGTGGCCGTATCTACCATGGCCGCGTCAAGGCCCTCGCCGACGGTGCTCGTGCCGCCGGTCTCGAGTTCTAGGAGGTATGTAGCACATGGCTCGTAATCAGAAGCAGCAGCGCGAGGCCTCCGAGTTCGAGGAGCGCGTCGTTTACATCAACCGCGTGTCGAAGACCGTCAAGGGTGGTCGTCGCATGAGCCTCGTCGCTCTCGTCGTCGTTGGCGACGGCAAGGGCAACGTCGGCGTTGGCATGGGCAAGTCCGCTGAGGTGCCCATGGCCATCTCCAAGGCATCTCTCGATGCCAAGAAGAACATGTTCCACGTGCCGGTGACCGAGCAGGGCACCATCCCGCACGAGGTTCTCGGCCACTTTGGTGCCGGCCGCATCATCATCAAGCCCGCTGTCGAGGGTACCGGCGTTATCGCCGGCGGCGCTGTGCGTCCCCTCTTTGAGCTTGCTGGCATCAAGAACGTCCTGTCCAAGTCCCTCGGTACCGACAACGGCCTCAACATCATCAAGGCTGCCGTCGAGGGCCTCAAGGAGCTCTCCAGCCCTGAGGACGTCGCGGCTCGCCGTGGCCTGACGGTCTCTGAGATGTTCGTCGGTAAGGAGAACTAAGCATGGCTGACACCATCAAGATCAAGCAGGTCCGCAGCACCAACGGTTGCAAGCAGGACCAGGTCCGTACTGTCCGTGCCCTCGGTCTCCACAGGATCCGCGAGGTTCGCGAGATTGCTGACAACGAGTCCGTCCGCGGCATGATCTTCAAGGTCAAGCACCTTGTCGAGATTGTAGAGGAGTAGCAAATGCAGCTTCACGATCTTACTCCCGCGCCCGGTTCCACCAAGAACCGCAAGCGCGTCGGCCGTGGCAATTCTTCGGGTCACGGCACCACTTCTGGCCGCGGTCAGAAGGGCCAGGGTTCCCGCTCTGGCGGCACCAAGGGTGCCGGCTTCGAGGGTGGCCAGACTCCGCTGGCCATGCGCCTGCCCAAGCTTCCGGGCTTCCGCAACCCCCGTCGTATCGAGTACACCGCTGTTAACGTTGAGCGTCTCGAGCGCAAGTTCGAGGACGGCGCTGTGATCGACGGTGCCGCTCTTAAGGCCGCTCGCATCACCAAGAGCGAGTTCGAGCCCGTCAAGGTGCTCGGCAATGGTGAGCTCACCAAGAAGTTCACGGTCAAGGTCGACAAGGTCAGCGCTTCTGCGCAGGCCAAGATCGAGGCCGCCGGCGGAAAGGTCGAGCTGCCGTGCTAAATGGTCTTAAGAATGCTTTCCGCATCAAAGAATTGCGCGAAAAGATTCTTTTTACCATAGCTATGCTCGTCGTGTACCGCATTGGTGCGCACGTTCCTGTGCCCGGCATTCCCTTCCAGGGGATGCTGGGCCTTTTCTCGACCGATAACAATTCGGTCGCCGCAGGTGCTATGGCCCTCCTGAATCTTTTCTCTGGCGGCGCGTTGAGCTATGTGTCGGTGTTTTCGCTGGGCATCATGCCTTACATCACCAGCTCGATCATCCTCCAGATGCTCCAGGCCGTCGTGCCTTCCCTGCATGAGCTTGCCCGCGAGGGCGAGGTCGGTCAGACCAAGATTACGCAGTATTCGCGTTACCTCACCCTGGCTCTGGCAATCCTCAACTCCGTGGGTTACCTCTTCCTCTTTAAGAGCTTCGGCATCAGCTTCAATGGCGCCGGCGCTCCCGAGATCATCTTCGACCTCATGATCGTCGGTACGCTCACCGCGGGCGCCATGCTGATCATG
This sequence comes from Collinsella sp., assembly GCA_048201615.1. GTDB lineage: Bacteria > Actinomycetota > Coriobacteriia > Coriobacteriales > Coriobacteriaceae > Collinsella. The sequence goes on along the minus strand of DBFBFY010000065.1, from coordinate 2,074 downwards.
TGGATTGGTGAGCTCATCACCCAGCGCGGTATCGGCAATGGCATGTCGCTGATCATCTTCGCGAACATCATGGCCGGTCTGCCGCAGGCTATCTTCTCCAGCACCGAGGGCAATGCCGGTGGCATCATCACCATGGTGATCATCTGCGCCATCATCCTGCTGGTTATCCCGCTGATTGTTTTCCTTGAGCGCGGCCAGCGCCGCATCCCGGTCTCCTACGCTAAGCGCGTCGTGGGCCGTCGCATGATGGGTGGCCAGACCACCTACCTGCCCATCAAGGTCAACACCGCGGGTGTCGTGCCGATCATCTTCGCTTCGGCGCTGCTGTACTTCCCGGCTCAGATTGCCGTGTTCTTCCCCGGCATCGGCTGGATTCAGGCAGTTGCCTCCGCGCTTTCGACCGGTTGGCTCAACTGGGTGCTTAACGTTGTCCTCATCGTGTTCTTCGCGTACTTCTACACCTCCATGGTGTTCAACCCCGATGAAACGGCCGATAACCTTAAGAAGCAGGGCGGCTTTATTCCGGGCGTCCGTCCGGGTAGGGCTACCGCGGCCTACATCAAGAACGCGCTCAACAAGATCACGCTTCCCAGCGCTGTCTTTTTGGCGCTCATCGCCATCGTGCCTTCGATCATCTTCTCCTTCACGGGTAACCAGCTGATCCAGGCATTTGGCGGCACGTCCATCCTCATCATGGTCGGCGTCGTGCTCGACACGGTCGATAAGCTCGAAGGCCAGATCAAGATGTATGATTACGATGGATTCTTTAAATAGGCTAGAGGAGGATTGCTCATGAACCTCGTATTGCTCGGAGCTCCGGGTGCCGGTAAGGGCACCGTCGCACAGGAGCTCGTCGCCGAGTTTGGCGTCGCCCACATTTCCACGGGCGACCTGCTGCGTGCTGCCGTCAAGGGTGGCACCGAGCTTGGTATTCAGGCTAAGAAGTACATGGACGCTGGCGAGCTCGTTCCCGACCAGCTCGTGATCGACCTTGTCAAGGAGCGCCTTGCCGCCGATGACGCCCAGCAGGGCTTCATCCTCGACGGCTTCCCGCGCAACACCGCCCAGGCTGTGACGCTCGATTCCGAGCTCTCCGCCATGGGTCGCGAGATCGACTGCGCCCTTCTGGTCGATGTGGCCCCCGAGGTCATTATCGATCGTCTGTCTTCGCGTCGCACCTGCCGCGCATGCGGTTACACCGGCACCGCTGCCGATGCTACCTGCCCCAAGTGTGGCGGCGAGATGTATCAGCGCGACGACGACAAGCCCGAGACCATCAAGAACCGTCTCGACGTCTACGAGAAGTCCACGAGCCCGCTCGTCGACTACTATCGTGGCCAGGGTCTGCTCAAGTCGGTCAACGGTGACCAGGCTCGCGAGACCGTGTACGGGGATGTCAAAGAGGCTCTCGGTCTATGATCAAGATTAAGTCTGCAACGCAAATCGAGCAGATGAAGAAGGCAGGAGCGCTATCTAAGATGGCGCTCCGCCACGTTGGAGCCATGGTGCGCCCCGGCGTTTCCACCTTTGAGCTCGATCAGCTCGCGGAGCAGATTATCCGCATGCATGGCGGCACCCCGGCCTTTAAGGGTTACGGCGGGTTCCCGGGGACCATTTGCGCATCGATCAACGATGCCGTGGTCCACGGTATTCCCAACCCCGACATGATCCTGCGCGATGGCGATATCATCTCCATCGATACGGGAGCCGTTGTCGACGGTTGGGTCGGCGATAACGCTTGGACGTTTTTCGTCGGCACCCCCACGCCCGAAGCCAAGGCTTTGTGCGAGGTCACGCGCGATTGCCTTAAGGCAGCCATCGAGCAGGCTGTTCCCGGTAACCATATCGGGGACGTCGGTTATGCCGTTCAGTCCCTCGCCGAGTCTCACGGTTACGGCGTGCTTCGCGATTATGTGGGCCATGGCATTGGCCGCGTGATGCACGAGGACCCCAACGTTCCTAACTATGGAAAGAAGGGGAGGGGCGTTCGCCTCCAGGCCGGCATGGTCATTGCCATCGAGCCGATGGTTACGATGGGTTCCAACCATGTGAGCACGGGCTCCGACGGTTGGAT
>DBFBFY010000064.1:0-6118 GCA_048201615.1 Collinsella sp. | reverse complement strand
AACGTATGTGAATCGAACACATCCAAGACGTTTTGCACGCCTCGCAACGGTTTTGAGGACCGCGGAGCCCACCGGAGCCCATCCGTTCCCAAGTGCGGCGGTATTTTACCAAACCGAAACGGCTCCATCCCAAAAAGACGAGCAAGAAGTTGCGGTGGAATAGTTCCTGGAAGAGGCATCTAAACCGGAAAACAGGAACTATTTCACCGCAACTGAGGAGGCGGGGCGGTATGACCGATCTAGCGCAGGGAGCGCAGGCCGCCGGCATCCTTGTCGAGCACAGTAAAGCGCACGGCATCCAGGTGTTCCAAGATGCTGATGGCGCGTTTGCGCGACACACCTAGAGCCTCGCGCAGAGCGCTCGTGGTGGCAGCGCCGCCGGCTGCCTCAATGGCAGCGGCGACAAGCTCGCGCGCATGCGACTCCGCGGTGGCGGACAAGGCAACGTCGCGCTCGACCTTTACGATGGAGCGGTTGAGCGAAAGCTCGCGCAGGGCGCGCGTCATGGTGTCGCGATCGAGCTGCAGTTGCTCGCCCACCTCGGGCAACGTCGGTGCATCGAGGCCGGCTTCGTCCAGCAAGGCAACGATACGTTCGCAGGCCTCGCGCACCACACGCGCCGCGGCGGCTGCGGAGTGCGGGTCGAACACCTCGGCACCTTCGGCGGCACAAACGCCACGCGAGCAGCCCTCGGAAATCAGGGCTGCGGCAACTGTATCGTCAGCGGTAGGCCAAGCAGCATGGGCAACGGCGCCGGGCGTAAAGCCCGTCTCCTTGGGGGCAGCCGCGTGCATGGCTGACAGGGTCGCCGCTAGCGCACCCATCGCGGCATCGAGCGCGGAAGCATCTGCATACAGCGAGCCATCCGATCCAGCTAGCGCGCAAGCAGCGCCCTTCGCCAACAACTCGGGCAACGCCGCCTCAGCCTCACCGGCAACAAGATCGAGCGCCGCGGCAACATCGGCAGCCGTAACCGGCAGCGCTTGCAGCGCCAGCCACGCATCCACCGCGCCCGCAATATCTCCGGCCTCAAGCGCCGCAAACAGTGCGCGCTCGCCGGCAGAAAGCTCGCGCGAGCGACGGCAGCGCGAAAGCAGCACGCGCCCGCCGCCAATAAGCATAACGGGCGAATACGACAGCACCACGGCATGGTCTCCGGCACACAGCGGCAGCGGGTCCTCCAGGCGCACCTGCACGGTACGGGTCTCGCCCACCGCCATGGGGGCCTCGCCCTCCAAAAGCATGATGCGGCCGACGACCTCGGCCGTGCCGGCCATCACATGCACACGCGCGCCCGACTCGAGCACGCGCGGCTTGGCGCCCTCGCGGCCCAGGTAGGTGAACGTCATCATAAAGCGCAACGTCTGGCCAAAGCGGTCCGCCACGCCCAGCATCTCGCCACGGTCAAGCGCCGCGACACCGTCACCAACCAGGTTGAGCGCCACACGCTGACCAGGCAGCGCGCGCGGCGTATCGCCATGCACCTGAATCCCGCGCACGCGACAGACTGTACGCGACGGCAAAGCCATCAGCTCGTCGCCCACCGCAACCGGCGCATCGTGCAGCGTTCCCGTTACGACAGTGCCGACGCCCTTAATCGTAAAGCAGCGGTCAATCGGCAGGCGCGGCGCGGCATCGGTGCGCTCGGCACGGTCGCGGCAGGCATCCCAGCAGGCACTTACCTGCTCGTCGAGCACCGCAAGCAGACCGTCGATCCCCTCGCCCGTCTTAGACGACACGGGCACAATCGGCGCGCCCGCAAACACGGTACCCGACAAAAAGTCATCGACATCGAGCTCGGCAAGCTCGGTCATCTCGGCATCGGCCAGGTCGCACATCGTCAGCGCCACCACCATATGCGTGACGCCCAGCAGCTCCAGCACGTGCACGTGCTCGCGGGTCTGCGGCATCACGCCCTCGACGGCCGAAACCACCAGCACGGCCACGTCGATGCCCGTGGCGCCCTGCACCATGGCGCGCAGGTAGTGGGCATGGCCGGGCACGTCGACCAGGCCGACGATCTTGCCACTCGGCAGCGCCAGCTCGCCAAAGCCAAGCTCCACGGTCATACCGCGACGGCGCTCAACCTCCAGACGGTCGGGATTCTTGCCGGTCAACGCCTCGATCAGTGCCGACTTACCGTGGTCGACGTGGCCCGCCGTGCCAACGATAACGGGACACTCCACCAGCGCTTGAACCTCACTCATCGTGCAACCGCCTTCTCAACGCACGCGACGAGCGTCGATGCCGCCGTCTCGATATCGCGGTCGCCCACGAGTGTGCGCACATCAAACAAAATGCGGTCGTGCGAGGCGCGCGTGACGACCGGCGTATCGAAGTCTTGGACGAGCGAGCGCTTGAGCGCGTCAAGGGACAGGCGCCCGTCGACCGGGCAGACGGCCACGCACATCGTGGGCAGCTCGACGGTAGGCAGCGAGCCGCCGCCGGGAGTCGACGACTCCTCGACAATCTCCACCTGCACGGCACGCGGGCAACCCGCCTTATCGAGCCCGGCGACCATACGATCGCGCAGCTTGCGGGCACGTCGCTCCAAATGGGCCTGCGGCAGCGTAAGCATGTTGAGCACCGGCACCTCTCGATGGGCCACATCCGTCCCGTCCATGTAGATGCGCAGAGTGGCCTCGAGCGCCGCGAGCGCCAACTTACCCGGGCGCAGGGCGCGCATAAGCGGATGCGACCCACAGGCCTGGACCAGATCGCGACGGCCCATGATAATGCCCGCCTGTGCGGCACCGAGCAGCTTATCGCCCGAGCACGACACGATATCGAGCCCCGCCGCGACCGAAGCCGGCGTGGGCTCCTCGCCGCCGCGCACCAAGATGTCGTCGGGCAACAGCGCGCCCGAGCCTTGGTCTTCATAGAACAGCAGGCCGTGCTTATGGGCCAGCGCGGCGAGCTCCCTTGAGCTCACTTCCTCGTGGAAACCCTCGATGCGATAGTTGGAAGGATGGACCTTGAGGATCATCGCCGTATCGGGCGTAATGGCGCGCTCGTAGTCGCTCAAATGCGTACGGTTGGTGGCCCCGACCTCAACGAGCTTGGCACCCGAGGCCTCCATAACATCGGGGATACGGAAGCTGCCGCCAATCTCGACAAGCTCACCGCGGCTGACGATGACCTCTTTGCCCGCGGCATGAGTCGCCAGCACCAGCAGCACCGCGGCGGCGTTGTTGTTGACCACGAGCGCGTCATCGGCACCGGTGAGTGAGCGGATCAGCTGCGCGGCATGTTCCTTGCGCGACCCGCGCGAGCAGGTGTCCACGCTGTACTCGAGCGTGCTGTAACCGCGCGCGACTTCGGCCACGGCCTTGGCGGCCGACTCCGCGAGCGGGGCTCGACCCAGGTTGGTATGGATAACCACACCCGTGGCGTTGACGGCGGGACGCAGGCTCGGCAGCGCGGATCGATGCGCACGCCACTCGATCGCCGAGGCCAGGTCGCGCTTAGAGCGCGGGGCGGCACCGGCGCGAATGGCGGAGCGCTCCTCGTCGAGCTCGGCCGTGACGGCGGTATGCACCACCGCGTCGCAGGTCTCCCCCGCCGCCTTCACTACCGGCCACTCGGCAAGCAGCTCGTTGACGGAGGGAATGGCGCGCAGGCGGGCGCGCACCTCATCGGACATGTTCTGGCTATCGCTCATGTGCGGCCTTTCAAAACCAAAGGTGAATCAATCGTTCGGACGTCAAACTATCAGCCAATTCGATCGGCTGAGTCAATCAATCGCTATTATCCTCGCGCGCCGCGATCTTTTCCACGCGAACGGCGTTTTCCTGGGTGAGCGCGGCGCCCGTCAACGGGTCCCAGCGCAGCGGCGTATGATCGAGCGGGCCCACGCCTAAGGCTTGAGCGCCACCGGCATCGGCGCCAAACGAACGTCCGCCGGGGGCGGCCGACGTAAAGATGCACGCCGGATGCAGATAGGGCGTCGTCTCAACGTGTACGCGATCGCGGCCCATATCGCTCACGAGCTCAACGATCTCGCCGTCAGCGATGCCCATGTGCGCAGCAACATCGGCATTCATCTGCACGGCATCCAGGTCCGATCCAGCCTCGGCGGCACCGACCGCCGCAAGCCTTCGCGAGGTGTGCGACTCAAAGGGGCGGTTGCCGCTAATGAGGCGAAACATCCCTGGGCCAGGCTCCACCATGGGAGCAATCCAGTTGGGTACACGACCCAGGCCGGCTCGTTCCCATACGTCGCTTGCCAGCGCAATTTTGCCGCCATCCAGGGGAATCGCCGGCTCGCCCGTACGCGACGGCAACGCGACGCCCGCTTCGGCCCAGCCTCGCTCCTTGAGCGCAGCGAGGTCAATTCCAAACGGCGCCACCTGGGCAGCCGCCAGATCGTCAGACGTAAACTGGAAATACTCGCCCACGCCACACGCCTGCGCCAGACCGGCAAAGATCTCCCGCCCCGGTCTCGTGTCGTCATGCAAAATGGGCAGCACGGCGTTGCGGTAGAACACGCGCGCGTCGTTGCGGCCCACGACCGTACCCACGCCGCGGTCGGCCTCCAGATACGTCACGTCGGGCAGTACGAAGTCAGAAGCACGCGCCGTCTCGGACCAGCGAATATCAATCGTCACGAGCAAGTCGAGCTGCTGCAAAATACTCAACCAAGCCTGTGCATTGCCATAGCCCGCACCGGGGTTACTGGCATAGACGATGAGCCCACGCAAATCGCCGGCAAGAATCGACTGACCGATGGTCGTACACAGGCCGCGCACCGGATCGACCAGTGGATAGCGCTCGGACCCCAGCTTGGACATGCGCGGCACCGGCGGCGTCGCAAAGCGTGCGGGATCAAGGTCGCCCAGCGCAAGCGGTGTGGGTGGATTGAGCGCGCCGCCCGCATGTCCAATACAGCCCAGCAGCACGTCGACCATACAGATAGCTCGCGCCGTCTGGGTACTGTTGGCATACGCGATGCCGATGCCGCCATGAAAGCCAGCATCTACCACGGCGGCAGGCGCGGCGGCAGCGAGATCGCGCGCCGTGGCGACAATCTCTTCGGCCGGCACGTCGCACATCGACTCGGCCCACTCAGGCGTCCAAACAGCAGCCGCCTGCGCCAGCTCATCAAAACCCATGGTATAGCGGGCAACAAACTCGTGGTCGTATAAGTCCTCGGCAATGAGCACGTGCGCAATGCCCAGCAGCAAGGCCAGGTCGCAGCCCGGGCGCACGCGAAGCCAGCGGTCGGCAAGCGCAGCCGAGCCGCTGCGCCGGGGGTCGACCACGATAATCTTCGCCCCACGGCGACGGGCATCATTGAGCGCATCAACGGCCCCCATCGTCGACGAATCGACGATGGAACGCCCCAAATACATGATGCAATCGGTATGTGACAGGTCGGAGGCGGGGCTGTAGCCCAGGCTGTGCTCCCAACCGGTAAGTCGGCTTACCTCGCAGGCACCGTCGGCACCGTACACGTTAGGCGAGCCCAGCGCATGCACAAGGCGATAGGCCCAGTAGCGGTCGAACGAGGGCACACCAAGTGTCATGCCCAGCGCACGGGGCCCGCGCTCGTCAACAATCCCCAAAAGGCGCGCCGCGATCTCCGAAAACGCCTCGTCCCACGAAATCACATCGAACCCCGAACCATCAGCTCGGCGGCGCATGGGGTGCAAAATCCGGTCGCGCTCGTCAAACGGCATAGACAGGCGATGCCGCCCGCGGGCGCACAGGGCACGCGCCACGCACGGGTGCCCCGGCACCGGCAACTCGGCCACCACGCGACCGTCCTCAACGCGTGCCGCAAAGGCGCAATCGGCATAGCATCCCCCGCATGTCGTCACCACGGCGCGACCGTCACGCTTCGCAGCAGATGCCATCTCGATTACCCCTTTCACCAGCAAAACACAACAGGCCAACAGCCCGGCAACGGGCCCCAGACCCAAAAAGCCTCCCGCACGGCAACGCCCCGCGGGAGGCCCAACGTCAAACAGACGATACCTTACGCCTCGGACTTCTTGGCGTAGATAAACCAGTAGCCGAGCGCGACCAGAACCGCGCCGCCCACGATGTTGCCCAGCGTGGCGGCGGACAGGTTAAACGCAATGCCCGCGGCGTTGAGCGCATCGGCGCCGGCGACGTC
>DBFBFY010000063.1:0-9315 GCA_048201615.1 Collinsella sp. | reverse complement strand
TCAAACGCATGTATGTTGGAAATCTCATTCATAGCATCTTAGGATAGCGCCCCTGCCACGCACCCGCCCGCATGTGCGATAATGTCGAACGATATGCACGAATTGACCACCGCGCCGCCGAGCCCCGCGCCCGGCCGCGCCCTCACCATATGCGAAGGAGTCCCATGGCATCCAAATACTCCATGAACGACCGTCCCAGCTGGCCTCGCCGCGCCATCGTTACCGCCGGCGAGCCCTACGGCAACAAGGGCCTTCACTTTGGCCACGTTGGCGGCGTCTTTGTCCCTGCCGACTTCTTCGCCCGCTTCCTGCGCGACCGTCTGGGCCGTGAGAACGTCATCTTCACCTCGGGCACCGACTGCTACGGCTCGCCCATCATGGAGAGCTACCGCAAGCTCAAGGAGAACGAGGGCTACGACAAGTCCATTAACGAGTACGTCGAGTCCAATCACTCCCGCCAAGCAGCGACCCTCAACAACTACAACATCAGCTGCGATATCTACGGCGGCTCGGGCCTTGAGCCGGCTGCGCAGATTCACAACGAGGTGACCGCCGAGATTATCGAGCGCCTGCACGAGCAGGGCACCATCTCCAAGCGCTCCACGCTGCAGTTCTACGATGCCAAGGCCGGCACGTTCCTCAACGGCCGTCAGGTGATCGGCCGCTGCCCCATCCAGGGCTGCAAGTCCGAGAAGGCCTATGCCGACGAGTGCGACCTGGGCCACCAGTTTGAGCCCGAGGAGCTCATCGCGCCTAAGAGCCAGCTCACCGGCGAGGTGCCCGAGCTGCGCCCGGTCGACAACCTCTACTTCGACCTGCCGGCCTACCTCGACTTTATGAAGACCTATACCGCCAAGCTCGCCCAGAACCCGCAGGTTCGTTCCGTGGTCTCCAAGACCATGGAGGAGTGGCTGCTGCCGGCTCAGCTCTACATCCAGAACAAGTTCCGCGAGGCCTTCGATGCCGTTGAGGATCAGCTTCCCGAGCACACCGTCCTGGAGCCCGAGGGCAACAAGAGCAGCTTTACCGTCACCTTCCCCAGCTGGAAGGAGCGCGACGATGCCCACGCGGTGCTCGCCAACGGTGGCGTGCGTTTCCGCAGCGGCAAGGCGCTCGTGCCCTTCCGCATCACCGGCAACATCGACTGGGGCGTTCCGGTGCCCGAGGTCGATGGCGTCTCCGACGTCACCTGCTGGTGCTGGCCCGAGAGCCTGTGGGCACCCATCAGCTACACCCGCACCGTGCTCGCACGCGATGCCAAGGCCGCCGGCGTGACCGAGGGCGTCGCCGCCCAGGATGCCGCCCTCATGGGCGAGCCCGCTGCCGATTCCACGCAGGTACCCGCTCCCACCTACCAGCACAGCTCGCTCGACTGGCGCGACTGGTGGTGCTCTGACGACGCTCAGATCTACCAGTTCATCGGTCAGGACAACATCTACTTCTACTGCATAGCTCAGACCGCCATGTGGGAGGCCCTGGGTTGGGATCTTACGCAGAGCACCGTCAGCGCCTGCTATCACCTGCTCTACATGGGCAAAAAAGCCAGCTCGTCCTCGCAGACGCCTCCCCCGCCGGCAGACGACCTGCTCAACCACTACACCTGCGAGCAGATGCGCGCGCACTGGCTGTCGCTCGGCCTGTCCGAGAAGCCGGTGAGCTTTAGCCCCAAGGCATACGACACGCGTGCGACCGGCAAGGACAAGGACGGCAACGAGGTGCGCGCCTGCGACGACAAGCGCGTCATCGACCCCGCCCTTAAGGAGAGCGCGCTGCTGACCGGCGTGTTCAACCGTCTGGCCCGCAGCTGCTTCTACGGCGTCGCCGTCAAGGAGGGCGACGAGAGTCCCTATCGCAACGGTTGCATTCCCGCCGGCGCCGCTTCGGCCACCGTGGTGGAGGCCGCCGAGCAGGCCGCCCTCGCGTTTGAGCAGGCCATGTACAAGTTCGAGACGCACCGCGCGCTCGCTGTGTGCGACGACTACCTGCGCGCCGCCAACAAGCGCTGGAGCGACGCCTCCAAGGCTGCCAACAAGCTTGAGGGCGAGCAAGCCAATACCGCGATGACGCAGGCCCTCGTCGACGCCTTCACCGAGCTGCGCGTGGCGACCGTGCTCATGCACGGCATCGTGCCGGCCGGCTGCGAGCTCATTTGCGAGTACTTCGACGTCGACCCCGTCGCCTTCTTTAGCTGGGACAACATATTTGCCTCCACGGACGAGTTCGTGGAAAGCCTGGGCGAGAAGCCCGGCGAGCACCGCGTGAAGCCGCTGCCCCCGCGCTTCGACTTCTTTAGCAAGCACGAGAGCCAGTACTAAAACACTCGACATGTAATGGAATGGGAAGGAAAGACGGATGTCCAAGCCGCGTCGTCGTAAGCAGAAAAAGCAAGTTAAGCCCGAGCTCAAGCTTAGGCAGTTTGCTGCCACCGAGCTTTCCGACCAGCTTGCCGCCCTTCCCTGCGCCGCCGACCTGCCGCGCTTTATGGTCGATACGGTCGCCGGCGCCTATGCCCCCGCCGATGCCGAGCTCATGATCGAGGGCTTTGGCGCCGCGGTCACACGCCCGGTCACGCTGCGCGCCAACACGCTCAAGGCGAGCGCCGAGGACATCGCTGCGGCGCTCGATGCCGCCGGCATCGCCCACTACCCCGTCGCCTGGTACCCAGACGCCTTTATCCTGCCCGAGGCCCAGGTTTCCGATCTGTGGGATCTCGACATCTACCGCGACGGCAAGATCTACCTACAGAGCCTGTCGTCCATGATGCCGCCTTTGGTGTTGGGCGCCCAGGCAGGCGAGGACATCCTGGACATGTGCGCAGCCCCTGGCGGCAAGACGACGCAGATTGCCGCCCTCACCCAGGGCCAGGCGCACCTCACAGCCTGCGAGATGAGCATTCCCCGCGCCGAAAAGCTCGAGTCAAACCTCCATCGCCAGGGTGCCAAAAACGTGCCCGTCATGCGCATCGACGCACGCGAGCTCGACGAGTTCTTCCGCTTCGACCGCATCCTGCTCGACGCCCCCTGCACCGGCACGGGCACCGTCATCAGCGGCAACGAGAAAAGCCTGCGCGGCCTAACCGAGCAGTTGCTGAGCAAGTGCGCCCGCTCGCAGCGCGCGCTTCTGGACCGCGCCATGGGAGCCCTCAAGCCGGGCGGCACGCTCGTCTATTCCACTTGTTCGATCATGCCGCAGGAAAACGAGGACGCCCTGCAAGAGGCCCTCGACAAGCATATGGACTGCGAGCTCATCCCCCTTGACGGCACGCCGAGCGAAAGCGAAGCACGCCGCGCCCAGGAAGCCGGCGAGGAGCCGCGTATCGAGTGCAACGCTCTCACCGAGGCCATTGCCGCGGGTCAGGTATCGGCCATCGCCAACGGCCTGCCCGGCACGCTCACCATTCCGCCTAGCCGCGACTTTGAGGGCTTCTACATTGCCCTGATCCGAAAACGCAGCTAGCGCACGGATCCAAAACTCAACAAGCTATCTCTGTGCGCGTTTGCCCTGCTGGTCGCGATGCTGTTTAAGCATCGCGCGCTCCTTGCGTTCGGCCCTTTTGCCCTTAATGGCCGTGACCACAAAGTAGATGACCGCGGCGGCTACGATTGCGCCCACGCATAGGCCAATCGAGCCCAACATTGCCGAAAATTCCATACCGCGTCACCTCTCTTTTAAACGGGACTTTCAAGATAGCACCTCGATACCCGCCACCACAGCTCCTTCACGTTCGCCGGCCCTTCGGTCTAACGGATGGTGCGGCGGGGAAAAATCAATTCGTCAAACGATTTAGCATTCGCAATTCCGGCTACATCGCGCCGGCCGTCATCACATAGAATCGAGCTTCCATGGATACCCTCAACGATCTAAACGAGCGCGTCGACGCCTTCGTCGGCACCAGCTCCTTCGACACGCCCGCCGCGACAAACGACCAAGCTCCCATCGATGTGCCCGCCGAGGTTCACGAGGACATCGTCGCCTCGGTCGATTTCTCCGAGGTTGAGCTCGCAGACGAGTTCACCGAGCCCCAGGTAGCCGTGACCCCCAACGGACTGCTCCCCATGGAGCCGCTGCCCATCGACGGGCGTTTGCGCAAAGCGGCCCTCCGCATGCCCGACGAGATCGAGGAGGCCAGCGGCTTTACGCTCTTCGGCCGTCGTATCAAATCGCTCATTTACACCACCGATGTCGCGGTTATCCGCAACTCCAACGCCGATGCCGTCTTTGCGGTCTACCCCTTCACGCCGCAGCCCGCCATTACGCAAGCGCTGCTGACCGTCGCCGAGTGCCCGGTCTTTGTAGGCGTGGGCGGTGGCACCACCACCGGTAAGCGCTCCGTGCAGATGGCAGCCGTCTCCGAGATGCAGGGCGCGGCGGGCTGCGTGGTCAACTCCCCCGCCACCGCCGAGATGGTCGAGCACATCACCAACATCGCCGACATCCCCGTCATCGCCACGGTCGTTCGTTGCGACGACGATGCTCACGCAAAGGTGCGCGCCGGCGCCAAGATCCTCAACATCGCAGCCGGCAAGAACACGCCGCAGGTCCTGCGCGAGCTGCGCGAGCACTATCCCAACCTGCCGCTCATCGCGCCGGGCGGCAAGACGTCCGAGAGCATTCGCGAGACCATCGCCGGCGGCGCCAACGCCATCATCTGGACGCCGCCTTCGGCCCAGCAGCTACAGACCGACATGATGCAGCGTTATCGCAAGATGAAGGAAGACGCCACACCTGTCATCTCGCGCGACGATGTGCCCATTATCGACCAGGTCGCCGCCGCCGAGGTCAGCCAGGTCGAGAACATGAATCCCGACGTACCGATTCCCGACGAGGTTATCGAGCGCGTCGCTTCGATCCACGAGCGCGTCGAGGAGCATCGCGCCAATCGCGGCCTCAAGCCGTCACTGCACGGCTTTTTCTTCCGCGGAAAGAAACGCTAGCCGCAACAGCAAGGCCCGCCCCACAAACGTGAGGCGGGCCGTTTTCGTTTGAGCAATCACGCAGCGACGTGATGAGCCAAGTTAATCCACGCGCTTGTCGCCCATAAAGAAGAGCGCCACCGTACCAGGTCCGGTATGCGAGCCAATCAGAGTACCGATGTTATTGATCTCAATCTTGCCTTTAAGCTGCGGAATCTGTTCCTCGATCAGCGCCGCAACTGCCTCGGCATCCTCGCGGCACGCAGAGTGCGACATGATGCACTTACCCGAATAATCCACACCGTCCTGCACGTGTGCCATCATGGTCTTGGCCATCTCGGAAATCGCGCGCTTCTTAGTGCGAATCTTCTCACGTGGCGACAGCTTGCCATCGCAATCGACCGTCATAAGCGGGCAAATCTTAAGCGCCGTGCCGATGATCGCACTCGCAGCCGAAATGCGACCGCCTCGTAGGTAGCTCGACAGATCGGTCGAGAAGAACCAGTGGTGCAGGTTGAGTTTGTGCTCCTCGATCCAGGCAGCCGTCTCGTCGAGTGAAGCCCCGCTATCGCGCACGTCGGCGGCATATTCCAGCAACAGGCCAAAGCCCGAAGACGCCGCCAGCGAATCGATGACGTGCACCTTGCCGCCCTGGGGATAGCGATCCGCGAGCATCTGCGCCGCAACGCAGGCCGATCCATACGTGCCCGAAATACCCGACGACAACGTCAGGTGCAGCACGTCTTTACCCTCGGCAACAAACGGCTCCCAAAACTCCTCGTACTCACCCACGCTCACCTGAGACGTCTTGGGCATGGCGCCCGCGGCAATCTGGGCAAAAAACTTGTCCGGCGTAATCGACTGATACAGATCGTCCGTATAGACAACATCGTCGATCTCGTAATGAAAACACACGACAGGGATATTGCGCGACGCAAAGAACTCACGGGTTCGGTCGGCGGCGGATTCACAGGTCAGGACAAAATCACTCATATGAGGCTCCTTACTCATTGCTGCGCAAATTATCGCACAGTGAGCCTACATACGGTACATATGTCCACTATTTACCAAATCGAACCAAAAATAGCGAACATCTTTACCATCATCGTCTCCACCGGCCCCACGCATAAATATCTGAGAAAACACCTTCTGTCGTCTCCACTCAACCGCCATATCTACCTCAACTAAATCGATTTACCAAACCGTTCAGCCGGCAATTCAGCCGCTGGCGCAAAATCGAAACAAAAGCGGCGCATACTGATAAACGTTTGACGCTGTTTATCAGTTTTACCAGTCCCATCGGAAGGTGTTTCATGGTCGCATTCGATCGCAACCCGCAAGACTTCAAGTATCTGCGCCTGCTGTCGAGACAGTTCCCCACCGAACAATCCGCGTTTACCGAAATTATCAACCTCTCGGCCATCCTCAACCTACCCAAGGGCACCGAGCATTTTATGAGCGACGTGCACGGCGAGTACGAAGCCTTTATGCACATCCTCAACAACTGCTCGGGCGTCGTGCGCGAACATGTCGACGAGATCTTTGGCGACACGCTCTCCTTTGACGAAAAGGGCGAGCTGTGCACGCTCATCTACTACCCGCGCGAGAAGATCGAGCTGGTTCGCAGCCAGCGCGAGGACTCGCCAACCTGGTACAAGACGATGCTTGACCAGCTCATCATGGTCGCACGCTCGCTTTCAAGCCGCTACACGCGCTCCAAGGTGCGTAAGGCCATCCCGCGCGATTACGCCTACATCATCGATGAGTTGTTGCACACGCACCCGGACGAGAACAACTATCGCGTGCGCTATCACGAGCGCATCGTGGAGTCCATCCTGGAGACCGCCAGTGCCGACGACTTTATCGAGTCGCTCGCTTCGCTCATCAAGCGCCTGGCCGTCGACCACCTGCACCTGGTGGGCGATATCTTCGACCGCGGCGGCGGCGCGGCCAAGATTATGGACCGCCTGCTCACCTACCATTCGCTCGACATCCAGTGGGGCAACCACGACCTGCTGTGGATGGGTGCTGCGGCCGGTGAGCCCGCCTGCATCGCCACGGTGTTGCGTAACAACCTACGCTACGACAATTACGAGATCCTCGAGAACGACTACGGCATCTCGCTGCGTGAGCTTGTCGCCTTTGCCGATGCCACCTACACCGCCGGTGAGTCCATCACCCCGTTGATCAAGGCCATCAACGTGCTGCTCTTTAAGCTCGAGGGCCAGATTATCCAGCGCCACCCCGAGTTCGACATGACCGACCGCCTGCTGCTCGACAAGATCGAACACGACACCGGCACGGTCACGCTCGCCGACGGCAGCGTGTGGCCGCTCACGACCAACGACTTCCCCACCGTCGACCCGGCGGACCCCTATACGCTCACGTCTCAGGAGCAGCACATCATCGACAAACTCGTGTCCGAGTTTGTCACCGCCGATCACCTGCATCGCCATATCGATTTCCTCTACACCCACGGCTCGATGTACAAGGTCGCCAACGGCAACCTGCTCTTCCACGGCTGCGTTCCGCTCAACGAAGACGGCACCTTTAGCAGCATGAACTGCTTGGGCACCTGGCACGCTGGCCGCGATTATCTCGATTTTTGCGACCACATCGCCCGCCGCGCCTGGCGCGTGGGCGACCGCGACGCTCTCGACTGGATGTGGTACCTGTGGATTGGCTTTAACTCACCCGCCAGCGGACGCCTGGTGCGTACCTTTGAGCGCGCCTATATCGCCGATAAGAGCACCTGGGTCGAGCCGATGGACCCGTACTTTACGCTTACCAAGTCGCCCTCGGTCTGCGACGACATCATGCGCGAGTTTGGCGTCGCGCCCATGGCATGTTCGCCGACCGGCCACATCATCAACGGCCACACGCCCGTTAAAACCACCAAGGGCGAGCAGCCCATCCGCGCTGAGGGCAAGCTGCTGGTCATCGATGGCGGCTTCTGCCGCGCTTACCATCCCAAGACGGGTATCGCCGGCTATACGCTCATCTCGAGCTCGCGCGGCTGCCGCCTCAAGTCGCACCGGGCCTTTACGACGGTTGCCGAGGCACTCACGCGCAACGTGGACATCGAAAGCGAGACCAATCGTTTTGACCAAGCAGACCGTCGCCGCATGGTGAGCGACACCGATACTGGCGCCAAGATCCGCAGCCAAATCCAGGACCTGCGCCAGCTGCTCGATGCATATAGAAACGGTGCTATCGAGGAGCGCGCCTAGCACCACCCGCGGGGATTGGCTAAACTTGCTGAGTTTGTCATCCCCACGGCGCTTCCGCGCCAGCTTAAGGCAGGTACCATGCAAAAGCTCCTTGCGCAGATCATGAAATTTGGCGTCGTCGGTGTCATTGCCACGGTTATCGACTTTGGCATTATGAATCTGCTCCACTACGGTCTGGGCCTCAACATCCTAATCGCCAACACCAGCGGCTTTATCATCTCACTCATCTTTAACTACCTCGCAAGCATGAAGTACGTGTTTGCGCACAAGGAAGGCATGAGCCGCCGCCGCGAGTTCATCATCTTTGTCGTGCTGTCCGTGATCGGTTTGGTGCTCAACGACGGCATCGTGCTGGCGCTCAACGCCGGTCTGGGGCTCGAGGCCAATATCGCCAAGATCTGCGCCACCGCGCTTGTCATGGTCTACAACTTTGTGACCCGAAAGATCTTCCTGGAGGGCGACGAGACCAAGTAGCTCGACACCCCTGCAGCATTACGGCGCCCACGGACGATGCGCACTCAGCGCAGCATCGTCCGTGGGCGCCGCTCGTTTACGGGCAAATTTTCAACGTTTACGGATTAGCTCTTGATAATTTGGCGAGTTCGTATAGTTCTTGCCAAAGACCTTACGTTTCCCATGCAAAAGCTCTAAAGTATCTCGTTGCTCGATTCATCAACGCATTGGATGTGATTACGTGCGCAAGGCGCTGGCACAACCTCATACCAAGCAGTTCCTCAAGTTTGCCGTCGTGGGTCTTATCTCCTTTGGCATCGACTGGGGCATGCTCATTGCGCTCGTCGAGCTGTTCCACCTCGACTTTTTGATGAGCACCACGGTTTCGTTCATCACGTCCGTCGTGGTCAACTACTGGCTCAGCATGAAGTACGTGTTCGACCACCGCGAAGGCATGAGCCGCAAGCGCGAGTTCACGATCTTCACCATCCTGTCGGTGATCGGCCTGGGCCTCAACGACCTGTACATGTTTGTGGGCGTCACGTTTTTGAGCATCGGCTACCAGGCCATGAAGGCCATCGCCACGTTCCTCGTCACCTGGTACAACTACTTCAGCCGCCGCTTCTTCCTCGAGGGCGCACGGTCGTAGTCGATTCACTATTTGCTTGAATGTATAACCGGTTGGAATTACCGTTCCAACCGGTTTTTTGTTTGCAGAG
>DBFBFY010000062.1:0-13652 GCA_048201615.1 Collinsella sp. | reverse complement strand
CTGCGGCATGCTGTCCATTCCGTTTTTGGCCGTCGTTGCCATGGGCGACCTGGGCTCGGGCCTGGTCGTGCTGGTTTCGGGCGCCATCGTCATTTGTATGAGCGGTGCACGCCGCGAATGGGTGCTGTCGACCCTGGCCCTTCTCGTGGGCTTGGTGGCCCTCGTTCTGGCGCTCGATTCGGTCTTTGATTCGTTGCTCGGCCACGATGTGCTCATCAAGCAGTATCAGATGAACCGTCTGACGGTCTTTATCGACCCCGATAATGCCGATTCGGACGATGCCTACAACCTGCAGCAGTCGCTTATCGCCGTTGGCTCGGGCGGCTTCTTTGGTAAGGGTTTGGGCCATGCGACGCAGTCGGCCGGCGGCTTTCTGCCTGAGTTCCACACCGACTTCGTCTTCGCCTTCCTGTCCGAGACCTTTGGTTTTTGCGGTTCCTTTTTTCTCTTGTGCCTCTACGTGCTGCTGATCTTTTCGACGATTCGCGTCGCCTTTAAGTGTGAGTCGCTGTTTTTGCGTCTTTCGTGTGTGGGCATCGTTGGCATGTGGGCGTTTCAGACTTTCGAAAACATCGGCATGTGCATCGGCATGATGCCGATTACCGGTATTCCGCTACCGTTTATTAGCTTCGGTTCGTCTTCGATGATGATTCAGCTGCTGACGGTGGGTATCGTACAATCCATATGGCGGCATCGTTCGGGCGCCGCGTAACCGCTGGAGGGGTTTGCTATGAAAATTCCCGTAGATAAGCTGACCCGCGCTTTTAAGATGGGCGCGTCCGTTAAGAAGGATTCCGATACGCCGGTGCGCGTCTCGGTCTATCTGGATTCGTCCGCCTCGCGCTTTCTGGCCGAGACGGTGCGTGACGCCTTTGTGCCGCAGACGACCTCGGGCATTGTGCGCGTCGAGCGTCTGGGGGAGGAGCGAATTGCTCCAAAGACCGATACCGATGTGGTACTGGTGCTCTCGTGTGGTTCCGACCGCTTGGAGAGTGCCGTGCAGGAGCTCGTGATCGCCGGCGCGCCCGTGTGCGTGCTTGCCGAGTCTGCTGTGGAGGTGCCGTTTATCGAGGAGTCCACGCCCATGCTCGGCGTGGTAGCGGCAACCGATAAGACGTATCTGCTCGAGACGCTTGCCCGCTGGATTCTCGATCGCACCGATAAGGAAACGGCTTTTGCGGCGAACTTTGCCTTCATGCGCATCGCGGCGGCCAATCGTATCATCACCTCGTGCGCGCTAACCAATATGGCGACCGGTGCGCTGGCGTTTTTGCCGGGCGCCGATTATTCCGTTATGGCGCTGGCGCAGGTGGGCATGCTCTTTGAGCTCGCTGCCGTCTTTGGACGCGGCATTAAGCCTGAGCGCGGCTACGAGGTCGCGGGCGTGCTTGCCGGCGGTCTTGTGATCCGCGCGGTCACCCGCGCGCTCGTCAAGCAGACGCCTCATATTGGGTTTGCCGTCAAGGCGCTCACTGCTGCCGCGGGCACCTATGGCATGGGCCGTGCGCTCGTTTCGCTCTACGAGCGCGATGTCGACTACAGCCGCGCCAACGAGGTGGTCACTGCCACGTTCTCCCGCGTTCGCGATCTGGTGACCACGGTCGCGGGCGCTACCCGTCCTATGGCGTCCTATCAGGACGCATCAGATCTCGCTGCTTAGGGGTTTTCCGTTGCGCGTTGCATACCAAGACTGTTTTCATTTAATTGAGCCGTTGCTCGCCAAGGTCGAGAAGCCGAGCCGCTATATCGATCACGAGTGGGGCACGCTTTCTAAGGCCGATGCCGACTACCGTTGCTGCCTGATCTACCCGGATGTGTACGAGGTTGGTCTGCCCAACCAGGGCATCGCCATCCTCTACAACATTCTTAACCAGGCCGAGGGCATCTCTTGCGAGCGTGGCTATGTGCCGTGGCCCGATATGGGTGACGCCATGCGCGAGGCGGGTATTCCGCTGCTCTCGCTCGAGGGTGCAGCGCCGGTCGCTTCGTTTGATATCGTCGGCCTGCATGTGCCGCACGAGATGGCGGTGACGAACTTCCTCGAGGCTCTCGACCTCGCTGGCATTCCGCTGTTAGCGGCCGACCGCACCGAGGACGACCCCATTATCATCGCCGGTGGTCCCTCGGTGTACAACCCCGAGCCGTACGCGGCCTTCTTCGATGCCATCCTCATCGGTGAGGGCGAGGAATCGCTGCTCGAAACCTGCCAGCTGCATCGCCGCCTGCGTGACGAAGGGGTCCCGCGCGCGCAGATTGTTGAGCAGCTTGCATCCATTGCCGGCAACTACGTGCCGTCGCTCTATGAGGTTCGTCACGACGAGCCCTGCTCGCCGCATGGCTACACCGTGCCGCGTGAGGGCAAGGATGCGCCGGCCGTGGTCTACAAGCGCGTCGTCGAGGATTTCGGCGCCACGAATCCGCTGTCGCAGTCGTGCGTGCCCTATGCGCAGCTGGTCCACGACCGCCTGTCTATCGAGATCCTGCGCGGCTGCGCCCGCGGCTGTCGTTTTTGCCAGGCCGGCATGACGTATCGCCCGGTGCGTGAGCGCTCGGCCGACCAGATCGTCTCGTCGGTGATTCAGGGTCTGGAAAAGACCGGCTATGACGAGGTGTCGCTGACCTCGCTCTCCACGACCGACCACTCCTGCATTCGCGACGTGCTCGGCAGGCTCAACCGTCGCTTGGAGGATACGGGTATTCGCGTGTCTATTCCGTCGCAGCGCCTGGATTCGTTTGGCGTGGATATGGCCGAGTCGGTCGCCGGCGAAAAGAAGGGCGGACTGACGTTCGCGCCCGAGGCCGGCAGCCAGCGCATGCGCGACATCATTAACAAGAACGTGACCGAGGAGGACCTGGACCGTGCGGCCAAGGCGGCCTTCGAGGCCGGCTGGAATCGCATGAAGCTCTACTTTATGATGGGCCTTCCCGGCGAGCGCGACGAGGACATCGTGGCCATCGCCAATCTGGCCGATCACGTGCTGGAGCTCGGTCGTTCCGTGGTGCCCAAGGCTCGTCGCGGCTCGATTTCGGTGTCGATCTCGGTTTCGGTCTTTATCCCCAAGGCTGCCACGCCGTTCCAGTGGTGCCCGCAGCTCGACTACGACGACGTCAAGCGTCGCCAGAAGCTGCTTATCACGAGCGTTCGCAACCGTGCCGTCCGCGTGCATTACCACGATGCCGAGACCTCGCTCATCGAGGCCGCGCTTTCCCGCGCCGGTCGTGACATGACGCCCGTCATCATCGATGCTTGGCGCTCGGGCTCTCGCTTTGACGCCTGGGTAGAGCATTTCTCGCTCGATAACTGGAAGGAAGCTGCTGCCAAAAACGGCATCGACCTCAATGAGCTCGTGCACCTGCCCTACGAGTTGGACTGGCGCCTGCCGTGGGAGCACGTGAGCCCCGGCTGCACGCGCGGCTTCCTCGAGCGCGAGTACCGTCGCTCGCTCGAGGGCGTCACGACTCCCGACTGTACCCGCACGTCGTGCACCGGCTGCGGGATCTGCCCCACGCTCCACGCCAAGAATGTATTGATGGGTGATCGCGCATGAGTGAGCGCCTGACCGACAACCCCTCGCTATTTAGGCTTCGTGTTCGCTATGGCAAGCGCGATCGCCTTAAGTACCTGGGCCATCTCGAAGTAATCCATACCATTGAGCGCATCGTGCGCCGTGCGGGACTTCCCTATGCCGTCACGCAGGGCTTCTCTCCGCACATGCGCGTGGGCTTCTCTTCGGCGCTGCCGGTGGGTACGTCGTCGACCTGCGAGTGGTATGACCTGTTTATGACCGAGTTCGTGGCGCTCGACGAGGCGTTTGGGCGCCTGGCTGCGGCGTCTCCGGCCGATCTGGCGCCCATCGAGGCGGCGTACATCGACGTGCGCACGCCGGCGTTGACGGCGCAGCTCACGCGCCTGTCGTATCGCATCGACCTGCACTTGGATCCCGAGGCGCCCGTAAGCGCCGACGAGGTGCGTCGTGCGATCGACACGCTGCGCGCGGGCCACGGCATCGACTACGCGCGCGGCAAAAAGAGCAAGCGCTTGGATTTGGATCACACGCTCGTGGGCTATGAGCTCACGGCGGGGGAGCGCCCGGACCATTTGGTGCTCATGCTCGACACCCATGCCGACAACGAGGGCTCCATGCGTCCGGAAATTTTGCTTTCTGCTGCTGATGTTTTGTTGCAGGGCTTGACCCCGGGCGTGGATGCACCTATTGTTTCCACCGGTATGCAAGACCTCGTGACCATCTGCTCCTACGATGTCGAGCGTCAGAATCAAGCATGCGAGGACGACGAGGGCCGACTCGTCAGCCCCATACCTGTGCGAACTTGTGGATTTGCTCCACATACTCGTTGACGGGGGTATTTTCGCCTGCTACTATATTCGGCTGTTGCACTAACTGATGCATGAAGGGCAAGTAAACATGTACGCAATCGTTAACACGGGCGGCAAGCAGTACAAGGTCGCCACCGACGATGTCATCACCGTCGAGAAGATCGAGGGCAATGAGGGCGACAAGGTCACCCTGCCGGTTATCTTCCTCAACGATGGTAAGAAGATCGTCACCGATCCCGACAAGCTGGCCAAGGCCAAGGTTACCGCTCAGATCGTTGAGCAGTTCAAGGGCGAGAAGCAGCTGGTCTTCAAGTTCCACAAGCGTAAGCGCTATCGTCGTCTGAAGGGTCACCGTCAGCAGCTCACCAAGCTGAAGATCGTGAAGGTTCAGGCTACCTCCCGCGCCAAGAAGGCTGTCAAGGCAGAGGCTGAGGCTGTTGCCGAGGCTCCCGTCGCCGAGTAGATTACACTCGTAACGAAAGAGTAGGTATACACAATGGCACACAAAAAAGGACTCGGTTCCTCCCGTAATGGCCGTGACTCCCGCGGTCAGCGCCTTGGCACGAAGCGCTATGCCGGCCAGACGGTAACCACGGGCACGATTCTCGTCCGTCAGCACGGCACGCACATCCACCCGGGTGAGAACGTTGGCCGTGGTAAGGACGACACGCTGTTCGCGCTGGTCGACGGTACCGTTGAGTTCCACAAGGGTATCAAGCACAGGGTCAGCGTACGCCCGCTCGCGAACGCGTAATTCACCCTTCATAGAGCACATATGTGGGAGGCACTTGAGTTTTAGGATTCAAGGGTCTCCCTCTTTTTTGTAGGAGGCGATTCTGTTGTCACAGTTCACCGATATCAGCCGCATTAACGTTTGCGGCGGCGACGGCGGAGCCGGATGCATGTCGTTTAGGCGCGAGGCATTTGTCCCCAAGGGCGGCCCCGATGGCGGCGACGGCGGTCGTGGCGGCAATGTCGTCATCCAGGCCGATGCTCAGCTGTCTTCGCTGATCGATTACCGCTTTAAGCATCACTTCCGCGCCGAGCGTGGCACGCACGGGCAGGGTGCCCGTCGTAACGGTAAGAGCGGCGAGGACCTGATTCTCAAGGTCCCTATGGGTACCGTGGTGCGCGAGCTCGACCCCGAGACACAGACCCCGATGTTTGAGATTGCCGACCTTGTGCACGACGGCGAGCGCGTCGTCGTGGCGCCCGGCGGTGCCGGCGGTCTGGGCAACACGCACTTTATGACGTCGGTGCGCCGCGCTCCGGCCTTTGCCCAGCTAGGCGAGCCGGCCGAGGAGCACTGGATCGAGCTCGAGATGAAGCTCATGGCCGATGCCGCGCTCGTGGGCTTTCCCTCGGTGGGTAAGTCATCGCTCATTGCGCGCATGAGTGCCGCCCGCCCCAAGATTGCTGACTACCCGTTTACCACGCTCGTGCCCAATCTGGGCATGGTGCGTGCCGGCGAATATTCTTACGTCGTTGCCGACGTCCCCGGTCTTATCGAGGGCGCGAGCGAGGGCAAGGGCCTGGGTCATCAGTTCCTGCGCCACATTGAGCGTACGGCCCTGATCATGCACGTCGTCGACATGACGGGTGGTTTTGAGGATCGCGATCCGGTCGAGGATTATCGAATCATCAACCGCGAGCTCGAGCAGTATGGCGCCGAGCTTTCGGAGCGTCCGCAGATCGTCGTCGCCAACAAGTGCGATGCGCCGGGTACGGCCGACAAGATTGCCGACCTTAAGCGCGCAGCGCTCGACGATGGACATATGTTCTTTGCCGTGTCTGCAGTGACGGGCGCCGGTCTCAATACGTTGATGCTTGCCGTGGGCGAGCAGGTGGCTAAGCTGCGCGCCGAGTTGGCTGTCTCTGATGAGCCGGTTGTTCTGCGCGACGATGAGTGGGAGCGTCGTCGCCTGCAGCGTGAGAAGCGTTTCCGCATTGTCCAGGAAGAGCCCGGTGCCTTCCGCGTGGTCGGCCGTGCCATCGAGCGCATGGTCATTCAGACCGACTGGGAAAACGAGGAAGCTGTCATCTACCTGCAGCATAAGTTTGCGCGTATGGGTGTTGATGACGCGCTCGAGAAGGCCGGTTGCCGTGCGGGCGACGAGGTCCGCATTTGCCAGCGCGCCTTTGACTTTGAGGGAGCTGAGGACTTCTCGGAGTACGAGGAGCTCGAGGATGCTGGCGAGGACGTTGCCGTTGAGGCCATTGACGTGGCCGATGCTGCGGATGAGGGCGTCGAGGTTGTCGATGCGACGGATGCCGCGGACGATGTCGAGACCCCGGAGGGCGAGTAAGCCATGTCGCTGCGCGGTGGAATCGGTTTGCCCGAGCTGCCCATAAAAGAGGGCAAAGAGTTTCGGCTTGGCATTATGGGCGGCACATTTGACCCGATTCATTACGGGCACCTGGTGACTGCCGAGCAGGCGCGCGAGTCGCTCGACTTGGACGCTGTGCTCTTTATGCCGGCGGGCTCTCCTGCTTTTAAGCTTGACAAGCCGGTGACGCCTGCCGAGGACCGTTATGCTATGACGGTCCTCGCCACCGCCGCGAACCCGGCCTTTTTGGCGAGTCGGTTCGAGATCGACCGTCCGGGCGTAACCTACACGGCCGATACGCTTCATGCCCTTCGCGACTTTTATCCGCCGCAGGTAAAGCTTTACTTTATTACGGGCGCCGACGCGATTATCGATATCGTGACCTGGCATGATGCCGAACGAATCGCTGAGCTTGCTACCTTTATTGCGGCGACACGACCGGGCTTTGATATCGATACGGCGCGTGCCCGAATCAAAGAGTCGGGGCTGCCGTTCGACGTGCGCTATATTCAGATTCCGGCGCTGGCGATCAGCTCGACGAACATTCGTAAGCGAGTTGCCCGCGGCATGAGCGTGCGCTATCTTACGAGCGAGTCTGTGCTCGGCTACATTCGCAAGCGCGGTTTGTATGTCGATCTGGGCCAAGAAGATTTTGAGTGATGGGGGGTCTACGTTGTCGGTAGAGGATCAGTTTGAGGGCGATGAGCGCGCGCTGCTCAAGCGCATTCAAGAGCTGCTCGATGTTCGCATGAAGGATAAGCGCAAGCGCTATGTGCATTCGCTGGGTGTTGCCGAGACCGCACTTCATCTGGCCGAGGTCTACGGCGTTGACCGCTTTGATGCCGCTGCCGCCGGCCTGATCCATGACTGGGACAAAGTGCTCTCCGACGACGAGCTGGTCACGCGCGCTCTGCATTACGGCATTAAGATTGCCGGCTCTCCTTCCGCCGCGACGCCGCTTTTGCATGGCCCTGTTGCCGCCTATGAGCTTCCGCAGCTTTTCCCCGAGTTGTCGCCGGCCGTTTTCCAGGCTGTCGACCGTCACACCGTTGGTGCCTGCGACATGACGCCGCTCGATATGGTGGTCTTTGTGGCCGATGCCATCGAGCCCAACCGCCACGGCGACTATGCGCATGCGCTGCGCAAGATGGTGGGGGAGTCGACGCTCGATGAGTTGTTCTTCTCCTGTTTTGCGCAGGGTCTGGTCTATGTGATCCAGTCCGGGCGCTATCTTTATCCCACGGCTATTTCGATTTACAACCATTACGCCCAGCTACGCTAGCTCGGGCTGTCTAGAAAGAGGTATTCCATGGCCGACGAGACCATGACCGACGAGCAGATTCTTGAAGGTGTGGAGCACAAGAGCTTCGTCGCCACGTCCGACCGCACTGCCGCCTCGCTGTCCGCGAGCGGTGTCGCCGCCGAGGATGTCGCCCGCGCCGCCGCGCAGGCCGCCTACGACAAGAAGGGCGAGGACGTTCAGGTGCTCGACCTGACCGAGCTTTCCGACGTGTGCGACTACTTTGTGCTTGCCACCGGTACCAACAACCGCCAGGTCGATTCGATCGTCGACGAGATCGAGGAGAAGGTCGCCGAGGCTTGCGGCGAGCATCCGTTCTCCATCGAGGGCCGCGAGCAGAAGACCTGGATGCTCATGGACTACGGTTCGGTTGTCGTCCACGTCTTCACTCCCGAAGCCCGCGACTTCTACCGTCTCGAGAAGCTCTGGGGCGACGCTCCCCAGCTTCCCCTCAATCTCCTCTAAATGATTTTTCTGGGACGGGGATAAAATAATCATTGCTACCGTTTGCCGAACCGCTCACCTTTGTTGGGCGGTTCGGCCTTTTTCTTCCTTTCCTTTTGTATGCTGTGACTACTGCATCCTTGGAAGGGAGGGTTTCGATGACTCGTGTTGCCCGTGCGTTGTCCGAACTCGGCCATTATCACGTCATGCTCAAGGGCTGTGCTGGCCAGCTGATCTTCGAAGACGATGACGATCGCCTTTATTTTCTCAATCTATTGAACAGACGATTTACGTCCGCTCATATTCGTCTTCTTGCCTGGTGCCTCATGGACAATCATGTTCACCTGCTATTTGATGATCTCGATAATCAGATGAGCGTTGCTATGCATGCGATTGATACGGCATATGCGAAACACTTCAATCAAAAAACCGGCCGCCGCGGACCGGTGTTCCAGGAACGATTCAAGAGTGTGATCATTTCTGACGACAAACAGCTGCTCCGTTGCGTCCGATACATACACGACAATCCTGCAAAAGCAGGTATTTCTTCTGCTCCTCTGTATCGCTGGAGCAGCTTCCATGAGTATTTCTCTCATCCCGAAATTTGTGATTGTGAAGGTATTCTCAATCTGTTTGGGGGTACGGAAGCGTTTTATCTTTCGAGTACCGACGGCAAGCCTAATCCCTATTTTATGCCCGAAGGTAAGCATATCTCCGATATGGATGCGCTGGAAGTTGCCCGGGCTCTTTTGGCTCCGCATGAGCCTTATCAGCTTAAAACTTTGCCGAAATCAGAGCGAAATCGTCTTCTGGCAGTGTTGAGGCATCGGGGGTTTACGATTGACCAGATTTCGCGTCTGACGGGAATTGGGACCAATATCATTCAAAGGGCAAAATGACGCTCCAAATGATTAAAAAA
This sequence comes from Collinsella sp., assembly GCA_048201615.1. Taxonomy (GTDB): domain Bacteria; phylum Actinomycetota; class Coriobacteriia; order Coriobacteriales; family Coriobacteriaceae; genus Collinsella. The sequence continues at coordinate 4,326 of DBFBFY010000062.1, read as the reverse complement.
TCCCCGTCCTAGAATAATCATTCGCAGCTGCCCGGCTTTCTTTTTGCCTTAGGGACTAATCGTTGAAGCGGGATTGGCGGCCGAAGGATAGGGCGGTGTCGCCGAATTTGTCTCGGACGGCGTCGATGGCGACGGAGAGGTCGCGTCGGTCGCTGGATTGGGCCCCGCGGTCATCGACTTCGCAGAACAGGTCAGTCTGGATGCCGCCCTGATGGTCAAAGTCGCTCATGCCGATGCCTGCTAAGCGCACGTGCATTCCTTCCTGCCAGATGTTGTCGAGCAGTTCGAGTGCAACCGCCACGAAGATGTTCTCATCGTCGGTCGGATGAGGCAGCCGGCGCTGTGCCGAGCGACCGTTTCCATACGAATACTTGAGCTTGAGCGTCACCGTGGCGCCCGTTAGTCCCTGACGGCGCAGGCGGCGTCCCACTGACTCGCCCAGCAGCGCAATCGCCGCCTCAATATCCCCACGCTCAGTCAAATCTTTAGCAAAGGTGCGTTCATTGCTGACCGATTTGACCTCGCGCTCTTCATCGAGACTCGTGACTTCGGAGATTTCGAGTCCTTGCGCACGCTGGCGCATGCGTTCGCCGTTGACGCCAAAAATAGAGGCCAAGGTGGATTCCGGTGCACGTGATAGCTCGCCGAGGGTGTAGATGCGCATGCGGCGCAGTCGCTCCTCGGCCGAGCGCCCGATGCCGCTCATGGCAGATACCGGCAGCGCGGCCAAAAAGCGCTGCTCGGTTCCGGGGCGCACGATGGTCAGCCCAAACGGCTTATCCCGCTCGCTTGCGATTTTTGCGACCGTCTTGTTGCAGCCCACGCCAATGGAGCACGTCACTCCCAGCTCTGCCACGCGATCGCTTATACGCCGCGCAACCAGCAGCGGGTCTTCGGGCGCAAAGCGACCCGGTGTGATATCGATGAAGGCTTCGTCGATGGATACGCGCTCAACGCGCGGGGTCTCGTCGGCGAGAATTGCCATAACGTGCGCGCTCACCTCGCGGTAGCGATCAAAGTGCCCGTGCGTCCAAATGGCTTGCGGGCACAAGCGCCGCGCCTCGGCTGAGGGCATGGCGGAGTGCACGCCAAAGCGACGTGCCTCATACGAACACGTGGACACGACGCCACGCGAATCGGCGTCTCCGCCCACGATGAGCGGCTTTCCGCGCCATTCGGGATGATCGAGCATCTCCACGCTCGCAAAAAACGCATCAAGGTCCATCAGACCCACCGCCGGACCCGTCCAGGGAGGCGGCGTGACGCCCATGGCATCCTCATAACCGTATGTATGTTCGCGTCTTTCCATGTCATGAGTATACCGCGCAGCTCATGTGGGGTGCGTGTATGTGCTTGCAAATCCGGAATTCTTGTCTAAGATATGGATTTGCCCTCGACTACACCGAAGAAGTTGGTCTCACGGACTTCACCTGCCCGCGTCGATGGCGTATTATGTTCAACTGTTTGTTTGTAGTTGCAGCCTAAAGCTGCTTGGTTGGAGGAGTTTCCTTTGGCAGTCAAGATTCGCCTTGCTCGTCACGGCGCTAAGAAGCGTCCGTACTACCGTGTCGTCGTCGCCGATTCCCGCGCCCCGCGTGACGGTCGTATCATCGAGGAGGTTGGCCGCTACAACCCGATGACAGCCCCCAAGACCATCAACCTTGATCTCGAGAAGATCGCCGACTGGCAGTCCAAGGGCGCTCAGCTCACCGACGCCGTCGCCGCTCTGGTCAAGGCCGCCAACGAGGGCGAGAAGACCGAGACCGTCGTCAAGAAGTCCAAGAAGCAGCTCGCCAAAGAGGCCGAGGCCGCTAAGGCTGCCGCTGAGGCCGCTGAGGGCGCCGAGGAGTAAATCGTGCCTGAGGTTGACGCTGCACAGCTCGAGGGTGAGGCAATGCTCTCAGATCGCATCGCCGATCTCGTCGAATATCTCGTTGTTCAGATCGTCGACGACCCGGATTCCGTGAGCCTTGAGGTCATCGATGGTGACGACGCCTCTACGATTGAGGTTTCGGTCGCCGAGGATGACGTCGCTAAGGTCATCGGCCGTCGTGGCCGTACCATCAAGGCCATTCGCACGCTCGCCCGTGCACTGGCCGCTCGCCTCGACACTGCTGTCGAGGTAGAGGTTCTGGGCTAGGACCTTGAGGTCCCAGTACAAAAACATCGCCCGTGTGGTCAAGCCGCACGGAAGGAAGGGGGAGGTCCTCGCGCAGCCGCTGCGGGGGCTTCCTTCTGTATTAGAGCCGGGCATGCGCGTCGCCCTGACGCCGCCGGCGCTCAAGCGCGACCGCTTTTGCACGGTCGTGTCCGTCACCGATACGGGCGATGGCGATCTGGTCTCGTTTGAGGGCATTGACGACTTGACGGCCGCCGAGGGCATCACGGGATGCTATGTGCTGGCAAATCGCGACGACTTTGAGCTCGATTCGCTCGACGCTGCCTATACCGACCTGATGGGTCGCGAGGTGGTCGACGAGCGCTTCGGTTCGCTCGGCATGATCGTCGAGATCATGTCGACGCCCGCGAACGATGTTTGGGTTGTCGAGGGCGATCGGTACGGCGAGGTACTGATTCCCGTGATCGAGCAGGTTGTGCTCGATCTTCCCGACACAGGAACAATTTCCGTCCACGTTATGGACGGCCTGATCGATATGGACAAGTAGGGAGGACAACATGCTGATCGAGACCCTTTCGGTCTTTCCCGAGATGTTTGAGCCCGTTATGTCCACATCGATTTTGGGCCGCGCCCGCAAGGCCGGCCTTTTTGATTTTAAGGCGTATAACCTGCGCGACTGGACGCACGACCGCCATCGTACCGTCGATGACGAGCCGTACGGCGGCGGGCAGGGCATGCTCATGAAGGTCGAGCCTATCGCAGAGGCCATCGAGGCCATTAGCGCAGAGGGTCCTAAGCCCACTGTGGTGTTCTTTACCCCCTGTGGCGAGCCTTTTACGCAGCATGTGGCCGAGCGCCTGCTCAAAAGTGAGCGCCTGCTGTTTGTGTGCAGCCGTTACGAGGGCGTCGACGAGCGCGCGTATGCGTATGCCGATGAACGTCTGTCGATCGGCGACTATGTGCTCACGGGCGGCGAGCTGCCCGCGATGGTCGTTGCCGATGCCGTCGTACGCCTCATTCCCGGCGCCCTGGGCGACGAGATGAGCAACGTGGACGAGTCGTTCTCGACCGCCGAGGACGGAGGCCTGCTCGAGTACGCGCAGTACACCCGCCCCGCCGAGTTCAACGGCGAGGGCGTTCCTCCGGTGCTCGTGAGCGGCGATCACGCCAAGGTCGATGCCTGGCGCCGCAAGAATGCCATCGAGCGCACCTGTCGCTGGCGTCCCGACCTGATCGAGACTGCGCGGCTCACGCCCGAGGAGCGCGCTTACGCGCAGGAGATCCTTGACGCTTCGTATTCGCAGAGCGAGGAGTGAGTATGGTTCCTACGCAACATTCCGCGTTGAGGGGCGCTTTTGAGTGGATCGCGGTCATCGCGATCGCGCTTGTGGCCACCTTCCTGATCCGCACCTTTGTGGTCGAGCCCTTTGTGGTGCCCACCGGCTCTATGGAGGACACAATCGAGATTGGCGACCAGATCCTGGCGCAAAAGGTGAGCCTCGAGCTCGGTCAGCCCGTCAAGCAGGGCGATATCGTGGTGTTTCACAACCCCGATGGCACCTCCGAGCATGATGTTCTTGTCAAGCGCGTTATTGCCACGGCCGGCCAGACGGTCGACCTGCAGGATGGCAAGGTGGTCGTTGACGGCCAAGCGCTCGACGAGGACTATACGACGGGCATGAGCTGGCCACTTTCGGTCCAAGCGCCCGGCGCTCAGGTAAGCTATCCCTACACCGTTCCCGACGGGTGCGTGTGGGTGATGGGCGACAACCGCGAAAACTCTGCCGACTCACGCTACTTTGGTCCCGTCGATCGCTCTGATTTGATCGCTGTGGCGCTTGTGCGCTACTGGCCGCTCAACCGCATCGGCGCTATCGACTAAAAACCGCTATAGTACAGTACCTAACCGTGTAATCGTTTCGACGAGGGGATATTAGAGGCATGAACGCTTCATCGCTTTCCTTCCAAGACATCATCCTGCGCCTCCAGCAGTACTGGGGCGAGCAGGGCTGCGTCATTATGCAGCCCTATGACTCCGAGGTCGGTGCCGGTACCTTCCATACCGCGACCACGCTGCGCTCGCTCGGTCCCGCCGAGTGGCGCACCTGCTATGCGCAGCCCTGCCGCCGTCCCGCCGACGGCCGCTACGGCGAGAACCCTAACCGCATGCAGCACTACTATCAGTTCCAGGTGCTCATCAAGCCCTC
>DBFBFY010000061.1:0-2758 GCA_048201615.1 Collinsella sp. | reverse complement strand
GCCCGGATGCGACACAACTGGTGTGTCCATCCTCGCAGTATCCGGTTCTCAAGGTGCACGCCTGCGCTGGTTCCCGGTTCAACCGGGCCGCGCGGCAAGGAGATATATTGCCAGACCGGAGGGGCGCCGTGGGCGGGAATCGCGCACTCCATATTTTGTTCACAAATGAATAGGTCCCTCAGTCGCATCACTGAGGTTAAAACTGAAGCATTGGCTTCTGATATTGGCGATGACCAGCTGTTTTATGTGTATTGAGACATCGGTCATCTCTGGAGCGCTACTTTACTCCAAAGGCATCAGTTATTTGTTTCCCATCGGTAAAAGGCGGGTTTTGTTCGCCAAGCGTTCTTATATATAGATAGATACGGGTTCGAACCCGTGCACCGGCAACAAAAAAGCGACCAACCGGAGTCGATCGCTTTCTTTTCTATGGTGGGCCGTCAGGGGTTCAGCCTGCTTCGCAGGCGGCCGCTGCGGCGCTTTCGCGCCTTGCGCGCTGCGCTGGCAAACGCTCACGCGTTTACTCAGCTCCGCGCCCCGACGGGTTCGAACCCATGAAAGGGCGACAAAAAAGACGGCCAACCGAAGTTGACCGTCTCAACAATCTTTGGGTGGGCCGTCAGGGGTTCGAACCCTGGACCTTGGGATTAAAAGTCCCCTGCTCTGCCAGCTGAGCTAACGGCCCGCGGGTGGCATTGTACCACGGTCTGGGACTATTCCCAACTCCATTGGCCGTTCTGGAAAATCACAACTTCACGTCCATCAGGCGTAATGCCCGTAATATCGATGTCGTCCGTGCCGATCATAAAATCGACGTGCGTGCTCGAGACGTTAACGCCATGCTCCAGGAGCTCCTCCTTGGACATGTCATACCCACCCTCGATGCATTCGGGGAAACCGACACCTAGCGCGAGATGGCAGCTAGCGTTCTCGTCATAGAGCGTGTCATAGAACAGAACGCCGCTTTCGCGGATCGGAGTGTTCTTGGAAATGAGCGCGACCTCGCCCAGATGAGCGGCACCTTCATCGGTGTCAATAATGCTCGCAAGCGTTGCCTTGCCCACGCGGGCGTCGTAGTCCACCACGCGGCCGCCCTCGAACTTAATCCAAAAATCTTCGACTTTATTGCCGTGGTGGATGAGCGGCATGGCCGAGTACACGATACCGTCGGCGCGCATGCGATCGGGCGAAGTGAAGACTTCCTCGGTGGGAATGTTGGGGAAGAAAGGGTGCCCATCGGGCGTCTTGCCCTTGCCGCCGGCCCACTCGTGACCTTTCGTCATGCCAATCGTCAGATCGGTTCCATTTGCCGCGGTGTAATGCAGGTAGTCGAAACGATTGTCGTTCAGGAAACGCAGGTTCTTTTCGAATGCGGCGTCATGGAGTTCCCAGTCACTCTCTGGGTCCTGGCCATCGGCGCGAGCGGTGTGCAGAATCGCATTCCACAGCTTATAGATTGCAACCTCATCGGCGTCTCCTGGGAACACCTCGCGCGCCCAAGCCACGACCGGAGCGCCGGCGATGCACCACGGATTGATGTTGTAGTCCAGTCCACGGCGGAAAACTTTGCACTGCGTGTTCCTTGCCTTAGAAGCTGCAGCGGGCTTAGCGGGATCGATGCCCTTAAGGGCGGCAGGGTCCGCGCCCTCGATAAAGATAAAGCAGGCACCGTCCTGGGCCAGGGAATCCAGCTGCAGGCGCTTCCACTCGGGCGTCTGCTCAAAATAGCTTTTCTCGACATGCTCGTACGTGAGTCTCGTCACGGCATCATCGGCCCAGATGACCGTCACGTGGCCGGCGCCGGCAGCATAGGCCTCCGCGACCACCACGCGCGCAAACGGCGCGCACTCGACCGGAGACTGAACGACGACCTCCTGGCCGGGCTTAACGTTTACGCCCTTGCGGACGACTAGGCGCGCGTAGTTTTTAATCTTGGGCTCCAGGGCCTTCATGCTCTCCAGAGCCTCTTCGACCGTCAGGGCAGCTCGAATCATGTGCCACTCCATCTATCTATAGAACAGTAAAAAGGCGCGCCGCAAAAACGACGCGCCTTATATCTTAGCGATAAGTATGTATGCAAACGCTACTTCTTCTTGGAGTCCTTCTTGTCCTCCTCGGCAGCTGCGCGCTCGATAAGAGCGTTGAGCTTGTTCTCGGACATGCCCTCGGCCTGCGCGCGGTACATGTTGCGCAAGGGACGAATACGAACGAAGTCGTAGATAAAGTCACCTAAGATGATGACATAGGACAAAACGATGCCGACCATCTGAACAGGACTGGACACCGTGCCGCCGGGAGCGAAGTAGAGCGAAGCCCAAATTGCCACGACGAGCACCATGCCGATGGCGAGCACAGCCCACCAAATACGGCGGCGCTTGGTGTAGTCCTCATCCTGCTTGAGAAGGATATTCGACACCGTATAGATGCGGTCCTCCTTGGCGCGCTGCTTAGCCTTGCGGGCGCGCTTCTCCTCTTTAGAGAGGCCCTCGAGGTTCTCGCCCTTCTCGAGCTCTTTGCGGCGTGCCTTAGACGAAGCCGGCACGACGCGAACGGAGCTCGCTGCCTGGCGGGCGGGCTTAGCAGATGCGGCGGACTTGCGCGCAACCCCGGTAACTTCGTGGGATTGCGTGCGCTTGTTCGTGGCGCTACGGGTACTCACTTATGCGTTCTCCTTCATGCTTGTGAACTGGGAGCCCGTGATGATCTGGAAGGCCTCGCGATAGCGCTCGGACGTGCCATCGATGACCTCGGCGGGCAG
>DBFBFY010000060.1:0-3315 GCA_048201615.1 Collinsella sp. | reverse complement strand
CGCGCACTCGGGGGACGCGAGGACGGCGCGCGAGAAGCTCGCCACGATGCCGACCGACGCGGACATCGACTTCCTGTTCAGCGTCTACTCCGCCTCGCCGTCGCGTGACGACGGAGGGCCGGAGTGGGGCGACAGGGCAGTGTGGGAGGACCTCCACCACAGGGACCCGTACCCGTTCTGGCTGGATTAATGGATGGAAACGGGTGTTCTATCGGGACACACATTTTGTCCTATAAGCCCACCCTGGTAACCACCTCAAAGGGGACGCTGTCCCCTTTGAGGTGGTTTTGATGCGATAGCAAGAAACCCGGTCCTGCACAAGGCAGAACCGGGTTTCTTTAGCAATGCTTGCTTTGCTCAGGCAGTAACTAGCAGTTACTCAGCCAGGAAGTCACGCTGGACAGCGGGATCGACCTTGACGCCAGGGCCCATGGTGGAAGACACGGAGATGGACTTGACGTACTTGCCCTTAGCAGAAGAGGGCTTGACGCGCAGGATCTCGGTGTACAGGGCAGCGTAGTTCTCGACGAGCTGCTGCTCAGAGAAGGACTTCTTGCCCAGGGGCACGTGGCAGATGCCGTAGCGGTCGGCGCGGTACTCAACGCGGCCAGCCTTGAGCTCAGAGACCATCTTGGCGACGTCCATGGTCACGGTGCCGAGCTTGGGGTTCGGCATGAGGCCACGGGGACCAAGGATCTTACCGATGCGGCCAACCTTGGCCATCATGTTCGGCGTAGCGATAGCAGCGTCGAAGTTGATCTCGCCCTTCTGGATCTGGGCGACGAGCTCGTCGGAACCGATGATGTCGGCGCCGGCAGCCTCGGCCTCGCGGGCCTTCTCACCCTCGGCGAAGACGGCAACACGAATGGTCTTGCCGGTACCGTGGGGCAGGGAGATGGAACCGCGGATGTTCTGGTCGGCCTTACGAGTATCGACGCCCAGACGGAAGTGGGCCTCGACGGTCTCGTCGAACTTGGCGGTGTCGAGCTCCTTGATGAGCTTGGCAGCCTGAAGGGGGGTGTAGAGCGTGGCGCGGTCGATCTTCTCGGCAGCGGCGTTATAGCTCTTACCATGCTTAGCCATGTGCATTACCTCCTGTGGTTAAACGGGCGCGAGCCCTCCCACATCGTATCGTGTGCCCTATTGCACACATTTAACGGGCGCCCCGGTTGGAGCACCCGTCGTTACCTAAAGAAATCGCTACTCAGCGATGGTGACGCCCATGGAACGGGCGGTACCGGCGATAATCTTCTTGGCGGCGTCAATGTCGTTGGCATTGAGGTCCGGCATCTTGATCTCGGCGATCTTGGTGAGCTGCTCCTGGGAGAGCTGACCAACCTTGTCGGCCTGGGGCTTAGCGGAACCAGACTTGAGGTTCAGCTCCTTCTTGATGAGGTGAGCCGCCGGCGGAGTCTTGGTGATGAAGGAGAAGGACTTATCCTCGTAGACAGTGATCTCAACGGGGATGATGTCGCCCTTCTTGTCCTGCGTCTCGGCGTTAAAGGCCTGGCAGAACTGCATGATGTTCACGCCAGCAGCGCCCAGGGCGGGGCCGACGGGAGGAGCGGGGTTAGCTGCACCAGCAGGAATCTGGAGCTTAATGACGTTGGTAACCTTCTTCTCAGCCATGGTCATTCCTTTCGAATCACGAGTGTGAAGTACTTGCTATATCGTAAGCACGCACGTGTTAGAAGCACTCCTGAGATGAGCAGTCACAGAAGAAGCACGCTCGCGCGAACGGACGAAAACTTAAGCGATGACGGCAACCTGGTTAAAGTCGAGCTCGACCGGCGTCTCGCGGCCAAAGATCATCAGCGTGACCTTGAGCTTGCCTGCCTCGGTGTTAACCTCGGAGACCCTGCCATCAAAGTCGGTAAGCGGGCCATCGGTGACGCGGACGGACGTACCGACCTCAATATCAACCGACGTACGCTTGGGCGAATCGCCCTTACCGGGACGACGAGTCATCTTATTGTACTCGTCGCGGGAAAGCGGAGCGGGCTTGCCATTGCCGCCCAGGAAACCGGTGACGCCGGGCGTGTTGCGAACACACGTCCACGCATCGTCATCCATCTCCATGCGAACCAGGACATAACCCGGGAAGATCTTGGAATCCTTGGTCTCGCGCTTGCCACCCTCTTTGATCTCGGTGACGCGCTCCATGGGAATCTCGATATCAAAGATACGGTCCTGCATGCCCATGGTCTCGATGCGATGCTCGAGATCGGACTTAACACGGTTCTCGTATCCAGAGTAAGTGTGAACGACGTACCAACGCTTAGACATGGTTTAGCCCCTCAATCCAGAGAACAGAGCAAGAGCCTCGCCAAAGCCAGCATCGAGCAGAGCGATGACGACGCCGACGACGATCAGAGAAGCGCAAACGACGACCGAGTAGTTCACGAGCTCCTTCTTATCGGGCCACGTGACACGCTTCATCTCGGACTTCACCGAAGCGAAATACTTCTTGGTGCGGGCGAAGAAACCAGGCTTCTCGTTCTTCTTGGACTTCGCAGCCTTCTCGTTCTTCTTGGCAACGGCCTTCTTGGCCTCAACCTTGGAGTTGGCGGCAGCGTTGTTGGCAGGTGCCGGATGCTGAGCCTTCTTCTTGTTCTTCTTGTTGGCCATTTGGGTTACCTCCGCGCAATGCGCTTATACATGAGTAAACCGTAAGCCCCCAATTGGGAGCTTACGGAATAATGACTGGCACGCCAGGAAGGACTCGAACCCTCAACACTCGGTTTTGGAGACCGATGCTCTACCAATTGAACTACTGGCGTATGTGACTAGAGACTAGCGAGTCTCTTTGTGCAGCGTGTGGTGACGGCACCAGGGGCAATACTTCTTGATCTCCATACGATCAGGCATGGTCGACTTGTTCTTGGTGGTCGTATAGTTGCGGCGCTTGCACTCAGTGCACGCAAGAGTAACTAGAGTACGCATGTATCCTGAACCTTTCATATCCGCCCCGTACGGGCACGAGTTGTTACTTTATCAGCTCCACGTAAGTGCTGTCAATGAAAACCTCGAATCAATTGGTTCTCGCTGGATCCATTCATATTTGGAACACATCAATGAAGCCAGCGAGATCTAATCGATCCCTCACGCTCGGCTTAAGAGCGAGCGAAGCGCAATCGTCAGGGAACAAGCCCCGCGTAGAAAAGAACCCGGCACCCTATAAGTGCCGGGTTCTCTCTAAGTCAGCTATATCAAAGAGCTAATTTACTCAATGATCGTGGAGACGATGCCCGAACCGACGGTGTGGCCACCCTCGCGGATAGCGAAGCGCAGGCCCTCCTCCATGGCGATCGGGTG
>DBFBFY010000059.1:0-12061 GCA_048201615.1 Collinsella sp. | reverse complement strand
AATGGCGATAAAGGCAACCTTGACTGCCTGCGGAAATTCCGAGAAACGCAGCGCCTTTTCCTCGGCGTAATAATCGGCGAAGCGCTCTTCGCCCGTGCTTTTGGTATACGCCGGCGCGGACGCGGCCTCCGGGTCATATTCCGGTGCAGGCGTGGCAGCGTACGGATCGTTGAGATAATCGCTCGATGCGGTGCCATAATCCTCGGTCTCGATGCGACCGTTGCCAGCATAGCCATCGGAATAATCGGAATATGCCGCACCGCCCTCATAGTCCGCGGCGCTCGTGTTGGCGGCAAAAAGCGGGTTAACTGGAACATCGAGCGCCGGCATGCCGGTAGAGGTCTCATCCAGATCGGCTGCAGCCCAGGAATCGTGGGTAACCTGATGGGCAACGGGCTCATCGAGCCTTGTGACCGGAGGCTTGCGCGCCGCAGGAACGGGCAACTGCTGGGCGTTATACATAACGGTGCTGTCGGCCGATTTGCTCTGCGTCGCTGCAGCGAGAAATGCCGCCGTCTCGGACGGGTCGCTTGCGGGGCGGGGAGCGGGCGTGGGCGCCGAAGTGGGTGCGGGCGACTGCGCAGGAGTCGGCGCAGATGCGGGCTTAGGCGCAAGTGCGGGATTGGGGCTTGACGGGCGAGCCCCGCCGCCCATGAGTTCGTCGGCGGTCCACGGGCGATCATCCATCACGTCGTCAAGGCTCAGCGAAAACAGGTCGTCTTCGCTCTCATCGAACATGTGGTGCACATGTCCACCAATTGCCGGAATCAATCCGCGACCGGTGCATGATGCCTTGCTCAACGCCATTCTGTTCCATCCTTTCGAAATACTAATGACATCGATTATATGGAACTTCCCAAGCGGCCCGGTCTTGGATTCGTGCTTTCCAGAACTCGCACCCAAAAGGGGAGGGGCAATCCAGGCGAGTGCCTACTTGTCGCCGGCCGCCGCCTTGGCCTCATTGAGGTAGCTATAGAAGCTGTACTTGGAGATGCCAAAGAACTCGCAGGCGCGCTCGCTCGACTTGGAAATGAGGAAGGCGCCGCGACGGTCGAGGTAGCCAATGGCACGAATGCGCTCGTCTTTGGTCATGAGTGCCGCGGGCTTGCCCACAAACTGCTCGCACTCGTGCAGCAGGTCCTCGAGCAGGTCGCCGATGTTCTTGGTAATGGGCTCGGGCTCGGTATAGCCCGTGCCGCCGGTGCCGGTAAAGGCGTCGAGCGAACGCTCAAAAGCCTTCATAAGCGTAATGTCAAAGTTGATGCCCAAAATGCCGACGGGTTTGCCCTCATCGTTGCGGATAAAGATCGTCGACGATTTGAGCAGCTTACCGTCGGTGGTTTTAGTGAGGTACGGCTCGCGGTCGTGTACGTCGGTGGCGCCTTCGTGCATGGACTCAAACACGATATGGCTGGGGCCGTCACCCAGTTTGCGCCCGCTGACGTGGCCGTTTTCGATCACTACGATGGAGTGGTCCACGTCCTCGGTCTCCAGATCGTGGACGACGACTTCGCAGTTGGGGCCAAATTGGAGCGCCAGACCGTGTGCGAGGCGCTTGTAAAACTCAATCTGTGCGGGGGTCATGGGTACCTTCCTAAAAATTAGTTTGGGCTCACTGTGCCATAAACCACACATGACCGCAAACAAATCCATCAACAAGGCAATTCATGACCGTTCGGCGGCGAAAAAGTACCGATTACGGCAACAAACAATTCGTTAGATATACCAATCAAAAAGTGTGATAGAACATTACTAACAAACTTTTTGTTTGGCATCCACATAAAAGTTCAGTCGTGTGAATGGGATCGGGCTGAAACGCGTATGCGGGGGCCGGCAAGAGAGGACTTAAGGAGTTCACCGTATGGCCGATAAGATCCAGTGGGCGGGCAACACGATGCCCAAGAGCGATGACAAGCACTTGGGAATCATGAGCCTCGACCACGTGAAGAAGGCCCGTGCCTTCCACCAGTCGTTCCCCCAGTACACCGTCACTCCGCTTGCCCGCCTGGATGGCCAGGCCGCGCGCCTGGGCCTGTCCAACCTGTGCGTTAAGGACGAGAGCTATCGCTTTGGCCTCAACGCCTTTAAGGTTCTGGGCGGTTCGTTTGCCATGGCCAACTACATTGCCGACGAGACTGGCAAGGACGTTGCCGAGTGCACCTTCGATTACCTGACCTCCGATCAGCTTGCCAAGGACTTTGGCCAGGCTACCTTCTTTACCGCCACCGACGGCAACCATGGCCGCGGTGTGGCATGGGCTGCCAACAAGCTGGGCCAGAAGGCCGTCGTGCACATGCCCAAGGGTTCCACCAAGCCCCGCTTCGATAACATCGCTGCCGAGGGCGCCACGGTGACCATCGAAGAGGTCAACTACGACGAGTGCGTGCGCATGGCCGCCGCCGAGGCCGATGCCTGCGAGCGCGGCGTCATCGTTCAGGACACCGCCTGGGAGGGCTACGAGAAGATTCCGTCCTGGATCATGGAGGGCTACGGCACCATGGCTTCCGAGGCTGCCGAGCAGCTGCGCGAGATGGCCATCAACCGCCCGACGCACGTCTTTGTCCAGGCTGGCGTAGGCTCGCTCGCTGGCGCCGTGGTGGGCTACTTCACCAACCTGTATCCCGATAACCCGCCCACCTTTGTCGTGGTCGAGTGCGCTCCTGCCGCCTGCCTGTACAAGGGCGCTGCCGCCGGCGACGGCGACCCGCGCATCGTGGACGGCGACATGCCCTCCATCATGGCCGGCCTGTGCTGCGGCGAGCCCAACATCCTGGGCTGGGATATCCTGCGCAACCACACCACCGCCTTCGTGTCCTGCCCCGACTGGGTTACTGCTCGCGGCATGCGCACCCTGGGTGCTCCCGAGAAGGGTGACCCGCGCGTCATCTCCGGCGAGTCCGGCGCGGTGACCACCGGCCTGGTCGAGACCCTCATGCTCGATCCCGAGTACGCCGAGCTCAAAGAGCTCATCGGCCTGGACAAGACGAGCTCCGTGCTCTGCTTCTCCACGGAAGGTGACACGGATCCGGATCAGTACCGTCGCATCGTCTGGGAGGGCGAATACCCCACTTGCTAATACTGGGTGGAGTAAATAGGTATCGCTCCGCCACCTCACAGGTAGATTCCTTCGTTTGAAAGGTTATGAATAATGGCTAAAGAACTCGATTTCGACGCTATCAAGGCTGCTGCTGAGTCCCATCGTGCTGATATGACTCGCTTCCTGCGCGCTATGATCAGCCATCCCTCTGAGTCTTGCGAGGAGGGTGAGGTTGTCGCCTGCATCAAGGCCGAGATGGAGAGCCTTGGCTATGACGAGGTCAAGGTCGACGGCCTGGGCAACGTTATGGGCTTTATGGGCGAGGGCGACAAGATCATCGCCATCGACTCTCACATCGACACCGTCGGCATCGGCAACATCGAGAACTGGGACGCCGATCCCTATGAGGGCTACGAGACCGACGAGATCATCTACGGCCGCGGCGGCTCCGACCAGGAGGGTGGCATGGCTTCTGCTACCTACGCTGCCAAGATGATGAAGGACATGGGCCTCATCCCCGAAGGCTACAAGATCATGGTCGTCGGCACCGTCCAGGAAGAGGACTGCGACGGCATGTGCTGGCAGTACATCTACAACAAGGACGGCATTAAGCCCGAGTTCGTCATTTCCACCGAGCCCACCGACGGTGGCATCTATCGCGGTCACCGCGGCCGCATGGAGATCCGCGTCGACGTTCATGGCACCTCCTGCCACGGCTCCGCTCCCGACCGCGGCGACAACGCCATTTACAAGATGGCCGACATCATCGCCGACGTCCGCGCCCTCAACAACAACGGCTGCGACGAGTCGACCGACATCAAGGGCCTCGTCAAGATGCTCGACCCCAAGTACAACCCCGAGCACTTCGAGGACGCCCGCTTCCTGGGCCGCGGCACCTGCACCGTCAGCCAGATCTTCTACACCAGCCCCAGCCGCTGCGCTGTCGCTGACTCCTGCGCCATCTCCATCGACCGTCGCATGACCGCCGGCGAGACCTGGGAGTCCTGCCTGGACGAGATCCGCAACCTGCCGGCAGCCAAGAAGTACGGCGACGACGTGAAGGTCTCCATGTACATGTACGACCGTCCGTCCTGGACCGGCGAGGTCTACGAGACCGAGGCTTACTTCCCCACGTGGATCAACAAGGAGACCGCTCCGCACGTCAAGGCCCTCGTCGACGCCCATAAGGCTATGTTCGGTGACGAGCGCATCGGCTGCGAGCCCAGCATGGACAAGCGCACCGGTCGTCCGCTGTGCGACAAGTGGACCTTCTCCACGAACTGCGTTTCCATCCAGGGCCGCTATGGCATCCCCTGCGTCGGCTTTGGCCCGGGTGCCGAGTCTCAGGCTCACGCTCCCAACGAGGTCACCTACAAGGACGACCTGGTCACCGCTGCCGCCATGTATGTGGCTGCCCTGAACCTCTACGATCCGAGCCAGGCCGATGGCGATGCCACCGTGTTCCGCGCCGGTCTGACCAACAACAAGATCGACTAGTCCCATTCCTCGATCTTGTTGAGCCGGGGGCAGTTTATGCCCCCGGCGCCTCCTGTTGACTTGGGGCCCGCGGTCGTTATCTCCCATGCTTCCTCGACGGTGGCGGGTCCTCGTCATAGTGCTCGGTATGTTCTAGCCACACGCGCATGCCGGAGCGCATCTACTCATTGCGATCGTTTCACCTTTAGAAAGGACATTTACATGGACGCCAAGTTTACCGAGCTCGTCGAGCAGCTGAACGGCCTCGATTTTAAGGGTATGTACGGCAGCGACTTCCTGCACACCTGGGATAAGACCACCGATGAGCTCAAGGCGCTCTACATCGTCGCCGACGCTCTGCGCGAGCTGCGCGAGAACAACGTTTCGTCCAAGATCTTCGATTCGGGCCTGGCCGTCTCGCTGTTCCGCGACAACTCCACCCGTACGCGCTTCTCCTTCTCTAAGGCTGCCAACCTGCTCGGCCTTGAGCTGCAGGACCTGGACGAGAAGAAGTCCCAGATCGCTCACGGCGAGACCGTCCGCGAGACCGCTACCATGATCTCCTTCATGGCCGACGTCATCGGCATCCGCGACGACATGTACATCGGCAAGGGCGACGCCTACATGGCTGAGGTCTCCGAGTCTGTCCAGCAGGCTTACGAGGATGGCGTTCTGGATCACCGTCCCACGCTCATCTCCCTGCAGTCCGACTCCGATCACCCCACGCAGTCCTCTGCCGACATGCTCTACCTTATCAACGAGTTTGGCGGCCTCGAGAACCTCAAGGGCAAGAAGGTTGCCGTCACCTGGGCCTATTCGCCCTCTTACGGCAAGCCGCTGTCCTGCCCGCAGTCGCTGATCAGCCTGCTGCCCCGCTTTGGCATGGACGTCACCCTGGCTCACCCCGAGGGCTACGACCTCATGCCCGAGGTCGTCGAGCGCGCCAAGGGCTATGCCGCCGAGTCCGGCACCACCTTTAAGCAGGTCAACACCATGGCCGAGGCCTTCGAGGGCGCCGACATCGTGATCCCCAAGAGCTGGGCTCCGTTTGCCGCCATGGAGAAGCGTACCAACCTGTACGCCGAGGGCGACGACGCCGGTATCGCTGCGCTCGAGAAGGAGCTGCTCGCTCAGAACGCTACGCATCAGGATTGGTGCTCCACGACAGAGCTCATGGAGAAGACCGCCAACGGCCAGGACACCATCTTTATGCACCCGCTGCCCGCCGACATCTCCGGTGTCTCCTGCGAGCACGGCGAGGTCAACGCCGACGTCTTCGACATGCACCGCGTGGGCATGTACAAGGAGGCCAGCTACAAGCCGTACGCCATCGCAGCCATGATGTTCCTGCAGAAGGTTGCCGATCCCGCCGCTACCCTCAAGGCCCTCGACGAGCGCAACACCGCCCGTTGGTTCCAGGCCTAAAGCTGGGCTGAGAAATGGCTAAGCGTATCGTTGTCGCCCTGGGCGGAAACGCCCTCGGCGCCAACCTTCCCGAGCAGATGGAGGCCGTCAAGACGACTTCCAAGGCTATCGTCGACCTGATCGAGGAGGGCAACGAGGTCGTCGTCGTGCATGGCAACGGTCCCCAGGTGGGCATGATCGCCAACGCGATGGCTGAGCTCACGCGCTCTAATCCTCAGAAGTACGTTCCCTGCCCCTTGTCCGTTTGCGGCGCCATGAGCCAGGGCTACATTGGCTATGACCTGCAAAATGCGCTGCGCGAGGAAATGCTCGACCGCAATATCGACAAGGGTGTCGCCACCGTGCTCACCCAGGTCGAGGTTGCGGCAGACGACCCGGCCTTTGCCGACCCGGTCAAGCCGATTGGTCCGTGGATGAGCGAGACCGAGGCCAAGGAGCTGGAGGCCGACCGCGGCTACCAGTTCATCCACGACGAGAAGCAGGGCTTCCGTCGCGTGGTTGCCTCGCCCAAGCCCGTGAACATCGTCGAGCTCGACACCATTAAGTCGCTCGTCGAGTCCAACCATGTGGTGATCTCCTGCGGCGGCGGTGGCATTCCCGTCACCAAGGCCCAGGGCAACCACCTTAAGGGCGCTGCCGCCGTCATCGATAAGGACTTTGCGGCCGAGAAGCTCGCCGAGCAGCTCGATGCCGATGCCCTGGTTATCCTGACGGCCGTGGAGAAGGTTGCCATTGGCTTTGGCACCGACCACGAGCAGTGGCTCGACACGCTGACCGCGGCTGACGTAAAGCGTCTGTCCGAGGCCAACGAGTTCGGTCGCGGCTCCATGCTGCCCAAGGTTCAGGCCGCCTCGACGTTTGCCGAGAGCAAGCCGGGCCGCACGGCGCTCATCACACTGCTCGAGAAGGCGCGCGATGGCCTTGCCGGCAAGACCGGTACCACGTTTACCGGCGACGCTGAGTAGGCATATCTGCACCATTGAGGAGGGTGCCCTGCGTCGCGGGGTGCCCTCCTTTGTGCTATGGAGAGCCAAGGGGCGTTCGCTGGAAAAACGAGCGCATACCTGTTCCGACGGAGTGCGAGCTTGGTATGGTGGGTATAGCAACTATGGTGTCCAAGGCAGCCAGGGGAGGTTTGCGGAGATGAAACTTGGATGCGTCATTATGGCTTCGGGCGAGGGCAAGCGGTTTGGCTCTAACAAGATGCTTGCCGATATCTATGGCGAGCCGCTGATTGCCCGGACCATCGATTCGGTTCCCCGGGGCTTTGACGTCGTGGTTTCGACGCGTTGGCCCGAGGTCGCTCAGATTTGCGAGGACAAGCATTGCCCGTGCGTGCTGCACGATGGCGAGCTGCGCAGCGAAAGCGTCCGTGCGGGCCTTTCGTGGGGAGTCGAACGCAACTGGAAAGGTTGCCTCTTTTTGCCGGGCGACCAGCCGCTCGTGAGTTCGGATTCTTTTGAGGCTATGGTTCGTGCATTTGACGAGCGTGGCCGCAAGCATCCGGTGCGTCTTGCGTGCAACGGTGAGCCTTCGAGCCCGGTGCTCTTTCCGGCGGAACTATTCGATGCGCTTATGTGTCTTGAGGGCAAGGACGGCGGCGGTTCGATCCTCAAGGGCCGTACCGATGTGGTGTTGGTCGAGGCGCGTGCCTACGAGCTGTGGGACGTCGATACCGTCAAGGGACAGCGACGCATAACGGAGCATATTGCCGCCTGCTCGTATTTTGATCGCGTGGCCAACTGCATCAATCAATAAGGAGCAATTATGATCATCATCAAAAACGGCGCGCTCGTGACGCCCCAGGGGCTTCGCCGCGCCGATCTTGCCATGGAGGGCGACAAGATTGTGCGGATCGCCGCAGCGATTGAGCCGGGCGCCGACGATACCGTCGAGGACGCCGCGGGCTGCTGGGTGTTTCCCGGCTTTATCGACGGCCACACGCACATGCAGTGCTGGACTGGCATGGATTGGACAGCCGATAGCTTTGAGACCGGCACGCGCGCGGCTGCCTGCGGCGGCACGACGACCATTGTGGACTACGCGACGGCCGATCGCGGCGTGACCATGCCCGATGCCTTGGCCGAGTGGCATCGCCGCGCCGACGGAACCTGCACGGCCAACTACGCTTTTCATATGGCACTCGCCGAGTGGAATGAGCGCAACCGCGCCGATCTTTCGGCCATGCGCGAGGCGGGCGTATCGTCGTTTAAGACCTACTTTGCCTACGATCATTTGCGCCTGGACGATGCCGAGACGCTCGAGGTGCTCGAGGAGCTCAAGCGTATTGGCGGCATACTGTGCGTGCATTGCGAGAACGGTACGCTGGTGAATGAGCTGCAGAAGCGCGTGTACGAGCAGGGGATTCATGGGCCCGAGGGGCATGCGCTCAGCCGCCCGGACGTGTGTGAGGCCGAAGCCGTGAGCCGCCTGCTGTATCTGGCGCACCTGGCCGGGGACGCTCCGGTCAACGTGGTGCACCTTTCGACCAAGCTGGGGCTCGAGGCCATTCGCGCTGCCAAAGCGCGCGGGCAGAAGGATATCTATGTCGAGACCTGCCCCCAGTATCTGATGCTCGACGACACCTGTTATCTGGAGCAGGGCGAGGACGGCTTTGCGGGCGCCAAGTATGTGATGAGCCCGCCGCTGCGCCATGCCGGTGACCGTGCCGCGCTGCGCGAGGCGCTTGTGGCCGGCGAGATCGATACGATTGCGACCGACCACTGCAGCTTTAACCTGCACGGGCAAAAGGACCGCGGGCGCGACGATTTCCGCGCGATTCCCAACGGCGGGCCCGGCGTGGAGCATCGTCCCGTCGCGATTGCCACGAGCTTTGAGGGACAGCTGGGTCCCGAGGATCTGTGCCGCTTGATGAGCGAGAACCCGGCGCGCGTTTTTGGCATGTATCCACGCAAGGGCTGTCTTGCCGAGGGTGCCGATGCCGACGTGTGCGTGTGGGATCCCCAGGCGCGCTGGACCATTCGCGCCGCGACACAGCATCAGGCTGTGGACTACACGCCGCTCGAGGGCTTTGAGGCACATGGCCGCGCCAAGGCCGTGTTTGTGAACGGCGTGCTGGCGGCACGCGACGGCGAGCCTACCGGAGCCCAGCCCGGTCGCTACGTGCCCCGCTAGCAGCAAAGATGCCGTGTCCCCTCCGCAGTTGCGGTGAAATACGGACTGTTTGCGGCCGTCAGGCGGCCAAACAGTCCGTATTTCACCGCAACTGACGAGATGGGGCCGGCTACTTGAGGCTGGTGGCGATGAGGGGGCGGCCGAGGGCTGTCTCGAAGCGATCTGCCATCGTTGGGTCGGCAAGCGTGTCGACTTGGTTGAGCATGATGCGGGCATTGTTGAGGTTCAGCATTCGCAGCTCGGCATTGAGCACCATGGCGACGCGCTCTGGGGTGGCAGCGTCGGTGGGCTCGCAGCCGCAGCGCTCGCAGAAGAGCTCGGGGCGGTGGTCAACCTCGGCGACGGGCTTGCCCAGCCCCGAGGCGCCGACGACCCAGACAACGTTTGCTGTGCCGGAGGGAATTACCGGCTCCCAGGCGGCATGCGCCTTGAGCGGGAGTCGCTTGCTGCCATCTGCCTCGGCCAATACATAGTCAAAGCGCTGTGCCAGCTCGTTGAGCGGCTCAACGGGGGCGGAGAGCTTGCCTGTCTCCGGGCCCAAAACACCCGCCTGGCAGATACTTCCGCGGTTCATGCCCGCGCATGCCTCGCAGGTGCAGCCGGGAACATGCAGGGCCCCCGGCTTCCAAGGCGCGGCGTCCAGGCGACGATTCGACCCGTCCCATGGTACGCCGGCGACGGGAAACATGTGCGTGGTGGTACAGAGAAGCACCCTGCCGCCGGCGCGCATGAGCTCGAGACCCAACGCACGCAGCAATGTCGACTTGCCGCCACTGCCGATAATTGCGGTAATGCCCGGCTCGATCTTGAGCGCGGAGGCAAGGTTTCCGGTCGTCGTTTCCATCTGTTCACCGCCGTATAATACTGTGATAATAAATAATCATCAGAGTAGCGGTCGAACCGCTTTTGCTCTGCTCAAACCGTAGCACAGGGAGGTGCCCCGGGAATGCTCGTTTATGTTCGCGGCGCCGGCGATATCGCCACGGGCGTCGCCGCTCGCTTGGTGCGCGCCGGCGTGTCGGTCGTTATGGCCGATATCGCGGTTCCCACGTGCATCCGCCGCACGATCAGTTTTTGCGAGGCCATTCGTCTGGGCGAGGTCGAGGTCGAGGGTATTCGCGCTCGCTTGGCACAGACGCCGGCAGAGGCACTTGCGATTACCGAGGCCGGAGACGTCGCCGTTGTGGTGGACCCCCAGGCCAAGATGCTCGGCGAGCTGAAACCCGCTGCCGTGGTCGACGCGATTCTGGCTAAGCGCAACTTGGGCACCACGCGCGACATGGCGCCTGCCGTCATCGCCGTGGGGCCGGGCTTTACCGCGCCGGTTGACTGCGATGCCGTGGTCGAGACCATGCGCGGGCATTTTCTCGGCCGTGTCATTACCCAAGGTTCGCCCCAGCCCAACACGGGCGTGCCAGGCATTATCGCCGGCTATGGTAAAGAGCGCGTTATCCACAGCCCCGCCGCCGGCGTGTTTCGGTCCGACCGCGCAATCGGCGACATCGTGAGCGCCGGAGACGTGATTGGCTATGCGGGCGATACGCCCATGTGCACGCAGATCGATGGCTGTCTGCGCGGGCTTTTGGCGAACGGCGTGCAGGTGACTGAGGGCTTTAAATGCGCCGATGTCGATCCGCGCGGCGATGCCAGCTATATCAACTACATTTCGGACAAGGCGACGTCGGTCGGCGGCGGCGTGCTCGAGGCACTCGCTATGCTCACCGGTGTATTCCAGGGATAGGAAATTGCAATGGAAAAGCTCGATGTGGTGAATGCTGCGCTTGGCGCTCTGAAGGCCGGTAAGACGTGCGAGTTGGTGGTAGTTGCCGGCACGGCAGGGTCGTCACCGCGCGGTGTGGGCGCATGGATGGCCGTCTTTGCCGATGGCAGCCAGGCGGGCACCATCGGCGGCGGCAAGATTGAGCTCTTTGCGCTGGACGAGGCGCGCGAGCTCCTGAGCGCGGGTCAGTCGCGTCTGGTCCGCTACACCATGGGCGGCGAGAACTCCGATACCGGCATGATCTGCGGCGGAGCCATCTGCCTGTGCTACCTGCATCTGGATGCGACCCAGGCACCGTTGTTCCAGGAAATTGCCGACGTCTTGGCCTTTCGGCGCATCGGCGACTTCGTCATCGACTTTGAGCCGTTTGTCGTAAGCGCGCTCGAGGGCGATGTGGCCGAGTACCATGGCGAGGAATCGCGCCGCACCATTGCGGGCTGTCCCGGGCTTTCGCTGGTGGAGGAGGGGAGTAAGGTCACCTACACCAACGCGGCCTCCGAGATTCCCCCGGCGCACATCGAGACGCTCTGCCCCGAGGGCCTGACTTATATCTTTGGCTGCGGCCACGTGGGCGCTGCGACGGCGCGCGTGCTCACGGCGGCGGGCTTTGCCGTCGTGGCGTGCGATGACCGCCCCGGCACGCTGACGCCCGAATGGGTGCCCGGTGTCTACGACCGTCGCCTGGTCGATTACAAGAATCTGGGCGAGCAGTGCCCCATCGGTCCGCGCGACTTGGTGGTCGTGGCCACGGCGGGTCACAAGTCCGATATCGACGTGGTGATTCAGGCCATGCGCGCCAAGCCTGCCTACCTGGGCTGTCTGGGTTCGCGCCGCAAGACGGCCTTTGTGCGTGCCCGCCTGGAGCAGGAAGGCTTTACGCAGGACCAGATCGACGAGCTGCACCTTCCGATCGGCGTTGCCATCGAGGCCGAGGACCCCGAGGAGATCGCCATCTCCATTGCCGCCGAGATGATCCACCTGCGCCGCACCAAACTCGTTCCCCGCAAGCGCTAATCGCATCCCCACCAATAAGTTGCGGTGAAATACGGACTGTTTAAGCCTGTTAGGGGGGTGCGGACGATTTCTTGGACCGCGCCTAGGCGTATCCAAGCTTCCTGCGGTACTCCATCGGGCTGAGCCACCCGAGGGACTTCTTGATCCGCTCCTCACGATAGTATACGAGGTAGGCCTCGAGCCTGCCCATGAAC
>DBFBFY010000058.1:0-18954 GCA_048201615.1 Collinsella sp. | reverse complement strand
CCTTGAACCAGCCGCGCGAGTCGCCGTGGACGGCGAGGTCGACGACCTTGAGGCCCTCGATGCCGGTCTCGGCGACGGAGAGGTCCTTCTCGAATGCGATGTCTGCCATGTGGGAAAAGCTCCTATCGAAGAGGTTCAGGTTGCGGGCGCCCGCGCGGGGACGCAGGGCATGGGGATGATCCTGCGTCCCCGCGCGGGCGCCCCCGGTTATCCAACCTCTTCGATAGGAGCTTTTCCCACATGGCAGACATCGCATTCGAGAAGGACCTCTCCGTCGCCGAGACCGGCATCGAGGGCCTCAAGGTCGTCGACCTCGCCGTCCACGGCGACTCGCGCGGCTGGTTCAAGGAGAACTGGCAGCGCGCCAAGATGACCGCCCTGGGCATCCCGGACCTCAGGGTCGTCCAGAACAACATCTCCTACAACGACAGCCGCGGCGTCACCCGCGGCATCCACGCCGAGCCCTGGGACAAGTTCATCTCCGTGGCGCGCGGCAGCGTCTTCGGCGCCTGGGTGGACCTGCGCGAGGGCAGCGAGACCTACGGGAAGGTGTTCACCTGCACGCTCGACCCGTCCAAGGCCATCTACGTCCCGCGCGGCGTGGGCAACTCCTTCCAGGCCCTGGAGGACGGCACCGCCTACACCTACCTGGTGGACGTCCACTGGTCCCTCGAGCTCAAGAAGACCTACACCTTCGTGAACCTCGCCGACCCCGAGCTCGCCATCGAGTGGCCGATCCCGCTCGATGAGGCCACCGTCTCCGAGGCCGACCTCAACCACCCGATGCTCAGGGACGTCGTCCCAATGGCGCCCAAGAGGACGCTCGTCACCGGCTGCAACGGCCAGCTGGGCCATGCTGTGCGCAGGCTGGCGGAGGAGCGCGGCGTCGCCAAGGACTTCGACTTCTGCGACATCGACACCTTCGATATGTCAGACCCGGACGCCTACGCACAGTACGACTGGTCGCTCTACGGCACCGTGATCAACTGCGGCGCCTACACCGCCGTGGATAGGGCGGAGACCGCCGAGGGCCGCGCGACCGCCTGGAAGGCCAACGCGACCGGCCCCGCCCTCCTCGCCCGCACATGCTCTGATCACGGGATCACCCTCGTCCACGTGTCCAGCGACTACGTCTTCGACGGCACCGCCGAGGTGCACGACGAGGAGGAGCCCCTCAGCCCGCTGTCAGTCTACGGCCAGACCAAGGCCGCCGGCGACATCGCCGTGGCCGGGTGCCCGCGCCACTACATCATGCGCTCCAGCTGGGTCATCGGCGAGGGCCGCAACTTCGTCAAGACGATGAAGGGCCTGTCCGACCGCGTCGCCGACCCCGAGGACGGGCTCGAGCAGGTCACGGTCGTTGACGACCAGCTGGGCCGCCTGACCTTCACGCGCGACATGGCCGAGGCCATCTTCCACGTGCTGGGGACGCACGCCCCCTACGGCACCTACGACTGCACCGGCTCCGGCACCGTCAAGTCCTGGTCCGATATCGCCCGCGCCGTCTTCGAGGCCGCCAACGGCAACGGGGACAGGGTCGTGCCGGTATCGACCGCCGACTACTACGCGAGCGCCGAGGGCCCCGTCGCCCCGCGCCCGGTCCACTCCGCGCTCGACCTGTCCAAGCTCGAGGCTGCCGGCTTCCACATGCCCGACTGGGAGGAAGAGCTGGGGGAGTACATCAAGACGCTCTAGCCGCTATTAACTTTTCGAGAGTAAAAGCCGCCGTTCTTTAACGGCGGCTTTTCTTGTTGGTGGCTATCTGCGCAGTGGTGCCAATAGTATTTTGCGGAAGATCTACCTCTCGCTTGGCATGGAAGTAGGGTGGCCGGGCTGGTCGTCGTAGGCGTATTTGCTGTACACGTTGACCTCCCACTGCTTTTTTTCGACCTTTGCTACAGAATCTAGGATGAAGCCGGTCGCAAGGCTCAGGCCGCACAGGAACATAAACGAGGCGGCGAGCATAGCGGTGGGGAAGCGCGGGACGAGGCCGGTCTGGAAATATTCGACAACGATGGGCATGCCCAGGGCGAGGCCGAATACCGCGAACAGAAGCGCAACGAGGCTG
This sequence comes from Collinsella sp., assembly GCA_048201615.1. Lineage (GTDB taxonomy): Bacteria > Actinomycetota > Coriobacteriia > Coriobacteriales > Coriobacteriaceae > Collinsella. Next base: position 16,886 of record DBFBFY010000058.1, on the reverse strand, counting down.
AAGAACTTCAGCGGGCGGTAGTCCTTGAACAGCGTGCCGATCATCGCAACGACTTTAATGCCGTCGCTCACGGTGTTGAGTTTGGACTCGGAACCCTCGGGACGGTCGCGGTACTCGATGGGCACATCTTTGATGCGCCAGCGGTGGTCGACGGCGTGGATCGAGAGCTCGGTTTCGATCTGAAAGCCCTCGGAAAGCACTGGGAAGGTTTTAACGAACGGGCGGCTCATGGCGCGGTAGCCTGTCATGACGTCATCGAAGCTGTAGCCATAGATCCACTTGATCATGGCGCGGACCAGATTATTGCCAAAGCCGTGGAAGGCACGCTTGTTCTCCTCGGCGTAGGTGCCGTTGGAAAGGCGATCGCCTACGGTCATGTCGGCCGTGCCGTTAAGGATGGGCTCGCAGAGGGCCTTGGCCGCCTCGGCGGGGTAGGTGTCGTCTCCGTCGACCATCAGGTAGCAATCGGCGTCGATATCGCGAAACATCTGGCGGCACACGTTGCCCTTTCCCTGACGGGGCTCAAAGCGGACTGTGGCGCCGTGCTCGGTGGCAATGCGTGAGGTATCGTCCGACGAGTTGTTGTCATAGACATAGACCGTCGCCTGCGGAAGCTCGCGGTGAAAGTCGTCGATGACTTTGCCGATCGTGAGCGCTTCGTTGTAGCAAGGGATGATGACGGCGATGGATTCAGAATTCACTTAATGCTCCTTATACATTCAATCCTAGAAAGTATAGCCGTTTGGGCCTGGCATCCTAAGATGTGGGTTAGTTCTCCAGTTTTGTTGCGCGAATCGTTTGCATGGCCGTCGGGTCTATACTGTTCGTTTGTCAACGATTACGAGTAAAGGAGTTGCATCCGTGTCGGATCAGACAAAGCAACAAGAAACTCGCAGTCTGCCTGCGACGTTTGCTAAGAACGAATTTGAGAAGGACGCGTTTATCCTTCGTCAGCTGGTTACCAAGGATTTTAAGATCAAGTATCGCCGTAGCGTTCTGGGCGTCGCATGGTCGGTGCTCAACCCGCTGCTGATGATGATCGTCATGGCCATCGTGTTCTCGACGATTTTTGGCCAGGGCCGCAATGGCTCAATGACGCCCGAGATGTACCCGCTGTACTTGATCGTGGGTAACATCACCTTTGCCGTCATGTCTGAGTCTACTAACCAGGCCCTGACGTCGATCGTGGGCGCTGCCCCTCTGCTCAAGAAGGTTAAGGTGCACCGCTGGGTTTTCCCGGTGCAGAAGGTGCTCTTCTCGCTGGTCAACTTTGCCTTCTCGCTGGTCGCCGTCGCCATCGTCATGCTGTGGTTCCGCGTTACGCCTTCTTGGCACCTGATTCTGTTGCCGGTTTGCCTGCTGCTGCTTATGTGCTTCTGCATGGGCCTGGGCATGATGCTCTCTGCCCTTACGGTCTTCTTCCGCGACGTTATGCATCTGTGGAGCGTCGTCATTACGGCGTGGACTTACATTACGCCCATCTTCTGGACGACTGACTATATTGCGCAAATGCCGCATCTCGTGCGTATCTTGATGTATGCGAACCCCATGTTCAACTACCTGCAGTTTATGCGCGATATCTTCCTGTTCCAGACTACGCCCTCGCTTATGACGTTTGGTATGTGCGTCGCTTGGGCGGTTCTTGCGCTTATTATTGGCTATACCGTGTTCCATAAGTCCGAGCGCAAATTTATCCTCTACATCTAAGGAGTGCTGTGATGACTGAATCTGTTGTTGATTACAGCGAGCAGCCTCTGGCTGTCGAGGTCGACGACGTCACCATGATCTTTAACATGGCGTCCGAGTCGCTGACCAACCTCAAGGAGTACTTCATTAAGCTTGCCAAGCACGAGCTGTTCTTTGAGGAGTTTAGGGCGCTTAAGCACATCTCGTTTGATATTCATCGCGGCGAGGTTGTGGGTCTGGTCGGCACCAATGGCTCCGGCAAGTCTACGATGCTCAAGATTATCGCTGGCGTTCTTGAGCCTAGCGAGGGCAGCGTTAAGGTGCACGGTAACATCGCGCCGCTGATTGAGCTTGGCGCCGGCTTTGACCCCGAGCTGACCGCCCGCGAGAACATCTATCTGAACGGCGCCCTGCTCGGCTATACCAAGGAGTTCATCGACGCCAACTTTGACGGCATTATCGAGTTCGCTGAGCTGCAGAACTTTGTCGATATGCCGCTTAAGAACTTCTCTTCGGGCATGGTGGCGCGTATCGCCTTTGCAATCGCGACGATTACCGAGCCCGATATTCTGATCGTTGACGAGACGCTGTCCGTCGGTGATGTGTTCTTCCAGCAAAAGTGTGAGGCCCGCATCCAGCACTTTATCCAGAGCGGCGACGTGACGGTTCTGTTCGTTTCGCACTCTATGGAGCAGGTTGAGCGCATCTGCCAGCGTGCCGTTTGGATTGAGAAGGGTGACCTTCGCATGGACGGCCCGGTCGATGAGGTCTGCAAAGCGTACCGCGAGCAGTTCAACTAGGTTATAATTACTTGCGCCTGACAGGCTTGTGCTTGCTTGGGCGTGCGGTTATTTGCTCCATTAGCTCAGTTGGATAGAGCAGGGGACTTCTAATCCCAAGGTCGACGGTTCGAATCCGCCATGGAGCACCATCGTTTATTAAGCCCAGACCGCTTGGTGGTCTGGGCTTTTTTCATCTTGTGTGTTGCTGGAGCCGAGCGCGAGCAAGCCGCTGCTGTTTGTTGGGGTTGGCATTTTACTTTTCGAGATGCTCTTTCAGCAGCTCCAACGCGTGGGCGTAGCCCTTCAGGCCCTCTCCGGTGATGGTGGCGAAGCAGGCCAGACGGGCGTAGCTCACCTGGCGGAAGTCTTCGCGGGTCTCGACTGCGCTAATGTGGACCTCCACAGCCGGGATGGCGACGGCTTTGAGCGCGTCCAGGATGGCCACGCTTGTGTGCGTGTAGGCGGCCGGGTTGATGACGATGCCGTCGACCTTTCCGTAAGCCTCCTGGATCTTGTCGACGATGCTGCCCTCGTGGTTAGACTGGAAGACCTCGACCTCGTCGAAGCCCTGTGCGGCACCCGCTTCCTGGCAGATCTGCACTAAGCGATCGTAGTTGTCGCTGCCGTAGATGCCTGGCTCGCGAATGCCGAGCATGTTGAGGTTGGGGCCGTTAATGACGAGTGCTTTCATGGTTGCTTCCTTTGCAGTTGAAAAACCACCACAAAGGTGCCTGCCCCCTTTGTGGTGGTTTTGGTTAGAGAGCGGGTGGGAGGGTGTCGAGGAGGGCATGGGCGGTGTTGGCGGCGCAGTCGCGTGAGTCGATGATGTAGTCGGCCCAGGCGCGGTAGCGCGGCATACGCTGCTCGGCCAGCTTGTCGATGCCGTCGCGCGCGGTGATGGGGCGGCCCTTGTGGGCGAGCTCGTCGAGCTTGCGGTTGAGCATCACGATTTGGCTGTTTTGGTGCAGCAGAGGGTAGTTCTCGTCGCGCGTAACCACGCCGCCGCCGGTGGAGAGCACCAAGCCGCTGCGCTTGGAGATGTCGGCCAGCGCTGCCGTCTCCTGCTCGCGGAAGGCCGCCTCGCCGCACTTGATGATAAAGTCGGCGCAGGGCATGCCAAGGCGCTCCTCGAGGGCGCGATCGAGATCGATGTGCTCGCGGCCCGTGAGCTGGGCGATCTGCTCGCCCACGCGGGTCTTGCCCGAGCCCGGCATGCCGATCAGCGCGATGTTCTGTTCGCGGCGTGACAGGCGCTCCGTTACGTCCAGGATCCTCTCGCGCGGGGTGGCTTTGCCGGTATAGCGCTCGACAGCTTGTGCCGCCTGGGCAACAAGCATAAGCAGGCCGCCGATGCAGGGGATGCCGCGGCGCTCGGCCTCGAGCATCAGGCCCGTGCGGGCGGGGTTGTAGACAATGTCGATGACGCCCTCGAGCGCATCGAGGCCTTCGAGCGTGCAAGGCGCGTCGGGGCAATGGGGGAACATGCCGGCGGGCGTGCAGTTGACGAGTAGGGAGGCGTCGGACTGCTGCGCGATATTGTCGTAGTTGACCTCGCTCGTGCGACCCACGGGTACGACGATGGCGCCCATGTCTCCCAGCACCATACTTGCCGTGGTGCCGGCGCCGCCGGTGGCACCGAGCACGAGGACCTTCTTACCGGCAACCTTTACGCCCAGCTCTTCGACCAGGCATTGGAAGCCAAAGTAGTCAGTGTTGTCGCCGCGCAGACGGCCATCGGGCAGACGCGTGATCGTGTTGACGTTGCCCATGCGCTCGGCCAGCGGACTCAGCTCGTCCAGGTATTCCATGACGGCGCGCTTGTAGGGGATGGTCACGTTGGTGCCCTCCCATTCGTCGCCGGTCATAAAGGCCTGGAGGTCCTCGGGCTCGCGCTCAAATCGCACGTACTCGAGCCCCGCGAGCTCTTTGTAGATGGTCGGGGTGTAGCTGTGGCCCAGCACGCGGCCCAGCACGCCGTAGGGACGGGTTGCAGCGGAATCGATCATCTAGAGTACCTCCGTGTAGCTGCCAAAGTAGGTGAAGTTCTCGCACACGTCGTCGATGGAATCGAGCAGGTCGTCGAGAGCCTTGCTGCCAAAGGGGCAGTCCAGATCAAAGTAGAACATAAACTCAAAGTCGCGGCCGGGGATGGGGCGGCTCTCGAGCTTGATGAGGTTGATATTGAGCGCGTAGAAGCGCTCGAGTACGCGATAGAGCGCGCCCGGCTCGTTGGCCGTGGTGATCATGAGCGAGGTGCGGTTGGCGCCGGGGTAGACGCGCGGCTCGCGGCTGATGACGACAAAGCGCGTGTAGTTGTTGTCCGAGTCCTGGATGTTGGGCTCCAGCATCTCCAGGCCATAGAGTGCCGCGCAGCTGCGCGAGGCGATGGCGGCGACGTCGGTGCGCTCGGAGTTGGCGACCATCTCGGCCGACATGGCCGTGTTTGGGTACTTGGTGGCGTGCAGGTCGTGCGCCTCGATAAAGCTGGCGCACTGCGCGATGGCCTGGCCGTGGCTGTAGACCTCGCGTATGTCCGCGAGCTTGGTGCCGGGCTTGACGAGCAAGTTGTGGTCGATCTTGAGGCGAAGCGAGCGCACGATGTGGAAGTCGAACTGGGCGAGCAGGTCGTAGACGGCGTTGACCGATCCGGCTGTGGAGTTCTCGATGGGCAGCACGCCAAACTCGCAGAAGCCGTCACGCACAGCGCGCATAACGCCTTCGAAGGTCTCGAAAAACGCGATGTCGGGCACGTCGAAGAGTTTGCACGCGGCGATCTGGCTATAGGCACCTTCCACGCCCTGGCAGGCGACGCTGGCAGTCTGGGGGAAGGGCGTGTCGAAGGCTACGGCCGTGGCGTGGGCCTTTTGCGAGACGGTGATGCCCTTGAGCTCGTTGATGTAGCGCTGCTGCTCGGCCTTGCTCATGCTCATGAGGAGACGAAACAGGGCGATGGTCTGTGCCTCGTAGCGCTCGGGCGCGCGGCTGGCGAGGTTGTTGAGCTTGGAGCGCTCGCGGGCGGGGTCAAAGACGGCCTTGCCCATCTCGATCTTTGATTTGGCGACCTCGGTGGCAATGTCCATGCGCTCGACAAAGCTGTTGAGGAGCGTGGTGTCGATGCCGTCGATGGCCCGGCGGATGTCAGCAAGGTCCATGGGGACCCCTTTCGCGTAATGGCAGAGTTGACGGGCAACTCAGGTGAGTCGGGTTAGAGCTGGCCTGCGTCCTCGAGGAGAGCGTCCCAAATCGCGAGGGCGGCGGCTGCTTCGGCTACGGGGACGGCTCGGGGGACGATGCAGGGATCGTGGCGGCCGTGGACCGAGAGCTCGGCATTTTCCATGGCGTCCATGTCTACAGTCTGTTGCTCGCGGCCAATTGAGGGCGTCGGCTTTACGGCCATGCGCCACATGACGGGCGCGCCGGTCGAAATACCGCCCAGGATGCCGCCGGCGTTGTTGGATTCAACCTCGATCTCGCCCGACTCTGCATCGATGCGATACGGATCGTTGTTCTCGCTGCCGCGCATGGCGGCGACGGCAAAGCCCATGCCAAACTCCACGCCCTTTACGGCGGGGATGCCAAAGGCGATCTGTGCGATGCGGTTCTCGATACCGTCGAACATGGGGTCGCCGATGCCCGCGGGAAGCCCGTAAATGCCGCACTCCACGATGCCGCCGATGCTGTCGAGTTCGTCGCGCGCGGCTAGGATCTCCTCGCGCATGCGGCCGGCTGCGGCGGCGTCAATGCACGGCAGATCGTTCGTAAGGATCGCCTTGCGGTCGGCCTCGCGATAGACCATATCGTCCATCGGCAGGTCGGAGATGCCGCCGATTTGCGCGACGTGCGCCATGACCTGAATGCCGTGGGCCTCAAGTGCCTGCAGCGCAATGCCGCCGGCGATGCACAAGGGAGCCGTCAGACGACCGGAGAAGTGTCCGCCGCCGGCGACGTCGTGCATGTTGTGATACTTCACGCGCGCAGGGAAATCTGCGTGCCCGGGGCGGGGTTTGCGGCGCAGCTCGGAGTAATCCTTGGAGCGCGTGTTGGTGTTCTCGATAATCGCGGCGATGGGCGCGCCGGTGGTATGTCCATCGACAACACCGGCGATGATGTGGGCTGCGTCAGCCTCGCGTCGTTTGGTCGCGGTCTCGTCGCGTCCGGGGGCGCGACGGTCGAGGAAGGCCTGCAGCTCCTCCTGGTCCACGGCGATGCCCGCCGGGATGCCATCGAGCGAGCAGCCGATAGCGGGGGAGTGCGATTGGCCGAAGATGCTTAAGTGCAAGACGTTGCCAAAGGTCGAGGACATGCTATTCCTCCTCGAGTGTGATTTTGCCGCCCAGCAGGCGGTAGTGGTCGAAGAAATCGGGATAGGACTTGTTGACGGCCTCGGCGCCGTGGATCACGACCTCGCCGGTGGCACGGCTCGCAGCGATGGCGGCCATCATGGCGATGCGGTGGTCGTTGTGCGAATCGACCTCGCCGCCGGTGAAGGCATCGACACCCTTGATGATGAGGTCGTCACCGGCGATGCGCACCTGTGCGCCCAGCGCGGAGAGCTCGCGGGTGGTGGTGACCAGACGGTCAGATTCCTTGATGCGCAGGCGCGCACAGTCACGGATGAACGTGCGGCCCTGAGCCAGCGAGGCCACGGCCGAGATAACGGGTACCAGGTCGGGAATGTCGTGGGCGCTCATCTCAAAGCCGGCGAGCTTGTCGGACTGCACGGTGGCGGCGTTGGTGGAGCGCACGATGCGGGCACCAAAGCGCGAAAGCGCGGCAAGCACGTTGCGGTCGCCCTGTGCGGAGCTCAGCGACACGCCCTCGACGGTGATGGGGTCGGTGCCGATGGCGCCGGCGCACAGCCAAAAGGCGGCGTTGGACCAGTCGCCCTCGACGGCTACGCTGCCGGGCGTGCGGTACGAGCCGCTGCTCACGCGGAAGTTCGTGACCTCGGGCTGGCCGTCCTTGGCCGGAATACGCTCGACGTTGACCTCGACGCCAAAGGCCTTCATGGCCTGGATCGTCAGGTTGATGTAGGGGCGGCTCTCAATGAGGCCGGTCACCTGCACGCAGGAGGGCTGGGCGAGCAACGGGGCTGCCAGCAGCAGGCCCGAGATGTACTGCGAGCTTACGTTGCCCGGCAGCACAAAGGTGCCCGGGCGCATGCGGCCGCTCGTCTTGAGCGGAAAACCGCCCAGACCCTGCAGGTCGCAGCCGGCGGCAATGATCTCATCGGAGAGCGGGGAGAGCGGGCGGGCGCCCAGGCGTCCCTGGCCCACAAAAGTTGCTTCTGCGCCCAGCGCGCAGGCGACGGGCAACATAAAGCGGAGCGTGGAGCCGCTTTCGCCGCAGTCAAGCGTTCCGCCGGCAAGTGCCTTGAGCAGGCCAAACTCAATACTCTTCATAGTGGGATGGACCTGGAAGCCATCCTCGACGGTCTCGATGCGAGCGCCCAGTGCCGTAAGGCAACGCACCGTAGCCTCGATGTCGGCGCAGGTGGTGTTGCAGGTAACGTGCGTCTCGCCGTTGGCAAGCGCGGCGCAGATGATCAGGCGATGCGCCATCGACTTGGACGCGATGGCGGGAACGGTGCCCTTAAGCGGGGACGGGGTGATGCGGGCTAGCATGCGAATGCGTCTCCCTTCTGGCCGAGGCCCTCGGCAATGAGTTCGTGGAAAGTGGAAAGCGGCGTGCGGTCGATGCTGCAGCGGCCGATGCCGTGCGGAATCACCAGGTCGATGGTGTCGCCCGCGCGCTTCTTGTCGTGGAGCGCCTCGGCAAAAACGGCATCGGCATCTAGGTCGCAGCGGGTCTTGAGGCCATGGCGGGCGCAGAGCTCCTCGATACGACCGGGCAGTGCAGCATCGCAAATGCCGTGCAGAGCCGCGGCGCGCGTGATGATGCCCATGCCGATCGACACGCAGTTGCCGTGTCCGAGCTCAAAGTGCTCGCAGGCCTCGACGGCGTGTCCGGCGCTGTGTCCAAAGTTGAGGAGCTTGCGCTGGTTGGTCTCGCGCTCGTCGGCAACGACCACGGCGCGCTTGATGTCGATATTGCGGGCGATGATGAGCGCTACGCGGGCCACATCGCGGTTGAGCAGCTCCAGCGTGAGCGGGGTCTTCTCCAGCTCGGCGAAAAGCTCCGGGTCGGCGATCACGGCGTGCTTGATGACCTCGCCGCAGCCGTCGGCGAACTGCTCGGGCGTGAGGGTGGCTAGGCACCCCACGTCGGCGATAACCACGCTCGGCTGCCAAAAGGCGCCGGCCAAGTTCTTGCCGGCAGCCAGGTCGATGGCGGTCTTGCCGCCCACCGACGAATCCACCATAGCGAGCAGGCTCGTCGGGATCTGCACAAACTTGCAGCCGCGCATGTAGGTGGCGGCCACAAAGCCCGCCACGTCGCCCACGACGCCGCCGCCGAGTGCCACGATCACATCGGAGCGCGAAAGCTCGTGTTCGGCCACAAACTCCAAAATGGCAACATAGGTTTCGGCGCGCTTATGGGCCTCGCCGGCCTCGAAGGTGCAGATGCTCACTTCGTAGCCTGACGCCTCCAGGCTCTGCTTAACGGGCATCTGGTAGAGCGGGCCCACGTTGGTGTCCGTCACGATGACGGCCTTGGTGCCGCCGGCAGTGGCGCGCACGAGCGGTCCCGCCTGCTCCAGCAAAAACGTGCCAACATGCACCCGGTAGGGGCGTGCAGTGTCGATATCGATGGTAATCGCCATAAGCTTCGGTCCTTTCGACCTGGCGTGATAGGTGGTCTAGTGGGAGGCCTCGTCGTCGAGTGCGCGCTTAATGCGGTCGCCCTCGGCAAGGAGATTCTCCAGATAGCGCTGGTCGCGGTCCTTAAGGGCGCGGCTGTAGGTGCCAAGCGAGTCGATCAGATGGTCGATCTCGAAGGCAAGCGCGTCGGCGTCGTCGATCATGAGCTCGGACCACATTTGCGGGTTGAGGTGCGCCACGCGGGTGAGATCGCGGTAGCTACCGGCCGAAAAGCCGTGGTGGACCTGGGCGGTGGGGCTTTTGACGTAGGCGTTGGACACCACGTGCGCAAGCTGGCTCGTGAAGGCGATGACGCGGTCGTGCTCGGCGGCGCTGGTCACGCTGAACTTGCCAAAGCCCAAGGGGCGCACCATCTCGCGCACCTGGCCCAAAAGCTCCAGTTTGAGCGCATCGTCCACCGCGGGCGGCACGAGCACGAGTGGCGCGCCCTGGAACAGGTCGGCGCGGGAGTGTGCGTAGCCCGAGTACTGCGTGCCCGCCATGGGGTGTGCGCCCACAAAGTAAAAGCCGTGCTCACGGGCAAGCTCAAAGGCGCGTTCGCACACGATGCCCTTGACGCCCACCGTGTCGATTACCACGGGGCCCATGATGGCGTCGGTGTCGGTGGCGTCGGCGAGCGCCTTGGCGTGCGTCTCGAGCCACTCGATGCATGCCTCGGGGTAGCAAGCCAGGACGATGATGTCGCATTCGCCGAGTGTCTTGTCGTTGAGCTCTCCGGCGACAGTGCCCATGCTGGCGGCCGTCATGACATCGTCATCGGGGTCCCAGGCCAGCACGCGGACGCCCGCCTGTGCATAGCCGCGGGCAAAGCTACCGCCGATGAGGCCAAGGCCGACGATGCCGGCGCACTTGGGGCCGCCCTGGTTAACGCGCGCGTTTCTCACCGTACCCATGGGCTACTCCATGGTCTCTTGGCAGACAACCTCGCGGATGGCTCGGATGCGGCGCATGGTGTCGTCGAACTGATCGGGGGTGAGGGCCTGGGCGCCGTCGGACCAGGCGCGGCTCGGCTCGTCGTGGACCTCGATCTCCAGGCCGTTGGCACCGCAGGCGGTCGCGGCGAGCGCCATGGGTTCGACGTAGCGGGTGTAGCCGGTGGCGTGGCTGGGGTCGGCGACGACGGGCAGGTGCGACAGGTGGTGCAGCACCGGCACGGCGTTGAGGTCGAAGGTGTTACGGGTGCGGGTCTCGAAGGTGCGGATGCCGCGCTCGCACAGGATGACGTTGTCGTTGCCCTCGCTCATGATGTACTCGGCTGCCATAAGCAGCTCGTCGATCGTGCCGGACATACCGCGCTTGAGCAGAATCGGGGTCTGGGTCTTGCCGACCTCCTTGAGCAGGGGGAAGTTCTGGGCGTTGCGGGCGCCGATCTGCATGACGTCAATCTTCTTGTCCAAGAAGACCTGCACGTCGCGTGGATCCATGATCTCGGTGACGATCGGCATGTCGAGCTCGGCAGACGCCTCGCACAGCAGGTCGAGGCCGGCGGGGCCCATGCCCTGGTAGGCGTAGGGGGAGGTGCGGGGCTTGTAGGCACCGCCGCGCAGCATCGTGGCACCGGCGGCCTTCACGCGGCGGGCGATGCGGATGAGGTTCTCGCCCTCGACGGAGCACGGGCCGGCGATGACCTGGAACTGGTCGCCGCCGATCTTGACGCCGTGGCCGCAGTCGATGACGGAGTCCCCGGGGTGGAACTTGCGGTTTGCGCGCTTGAACGGCTCGGAGACGCGCTGCACGCGCTCGACGACGTCCATGGACTCGAGCAGGAACGGGTCGATCTTGGTCGTATCGCCCACCAGGCCGATGATCGTCTCGTTCTCGCCGCGCGAGACATCGGTCTTCAGGCCCTTTTTCTCAATCCAGCTGACGATATGGCCGACGGCCTCGTCGCTGGCGCTCTGCTTTAAAATTGCAATCATGGTGTGCCTCTCACCTCGATGGATAACTTTTGCAAAAACGGCCCGCATCGCGAGCCGTGTATATATGGTGCATGAGAGTTTATACTATCTGACTCGCTTTTGCCTTCTAAAGTGGGCCGTTGCGCCGCGTCTTCCTCGGAATTGCAAAGCTTTTTCTTTTATTTTGATAGCCCGTGGCGCACTTGGGTATAATGCCAGTCGTTCGCCCTATTAGCTCAGGGGATTAGAGCGTCTGCCTCCGGAGCAGAAGGCCGTTGGTTCGAATCCAACATGGGGCACCATCGAACGTAAGACCGTCCGAACCTCGCATGGCCCGGGCGGTTTTTCTTATACCGACGCGACGTGATGGGACGTGGTATGGCAGCAACGGATATCGAGCGCGGACTCTCGACCGCCGAGGTCGAGGAGCGCATCGCCGCCGGTAAGATCAACCGCAACATGGAGCTCAAGACCAAGTCGGTCAAAGAGCTCATCATCGAGAACCTCTGCACGTTGTTCAATTTGATCAACGTGATCTTGGCGTTCCTGGTCATTTTGACCGGTTCGTTTAAGAATCTGACGTTCCTGTTCGTGGTGTTCCTTAATACCGCTATTGGCGTCATCCAGTCCATGCGTTCCAAGAAGATGGTCGATAAGCTCACACTGCTGACCTCCAAGAAGGCCATCGCGGTGCGCGACGGCGCCGAGGTGGAGCTCGACCTGGACCAGATCGTGCTCGACGACATCATCCGCCTGGGGCGCGGCGACCAGATTCCGGCCGACGCCGTGGTGGTATCGGGCGAGGCGCTCGTGAACGAGAGCCTGCTGACGGGCGAGAGCGACCTTATTAAGAAACAGCCCGGTTCCGAGCTCATGAGCGGCAGCTTTATCGACTCGGGCCTGCTGCGCGCCCGCGTGATCCATGTCGGCGCCGACAACTACGTGGCCAAAATTAATAACGAGGCCAAGTACGTCAAAAAGGTCAATTCCGAGATCATGAACGCGCTTAACGCCATCGTGCGCTTTGCGAGCATCATCATGATCCCGCTCGGTTTGGCGTTGTTTGCCTCGAGTGTGAGCGAGCTGTGGGATGCCGCGGGAACCCCGGGTGATAGCGCGCTTTCGTGGTGCTTCTCCGAGTTGTTGGCTGGTCATGTGCCTTCGTCGGCGCTGCTGTCCACGGTGGGCGCCCTGCTGGGCATGATCCCCCAAGGCCTGGTACTGCTGACCTCTTCGGTGCTCGCCATCGCCACGGTGCGTCTGGCCCGCCGCAAGGTGCTGGCACAGCAGCTCTACTGCATCGAGACGCTCGCTCGCGTCGACGTGCTGTGCCTGGACAAGACGGGCACCATCACGTCGGGCCGCATGGAGGTCGAGGGCACGTATCCGCTGCCGGTTGAGGGCGTGAGCCTAGGCGCCGGCCCGGACGAGGCGGCTGTTCCCGTCGATACCACGGTGCTCGATTTTGCGCTGGCTAACGTGGCACGTGCGACTTCGGCCGATGCCAACGAGACCTGCCAGGCACTGCTCAACTATTACGCCGATCGCCCGGTCGAGGTGTCTGAGCCGCTGTCGGTCATTCCGTTCTCGTCGTCTAAAAAATGGAGTGGCGCTTCGTTTGCGCAGGGCTCCTATGTGATGGGCGCCGCGCAGTTTGTGCTTTCGGAGCGTGTGTTTTCGCAGGTCGAGAACCGTGTCGCCGAGCTTGCCGATACCTGCCGCGTGCTCGTGGTGGCGCGCGTGGAAGGCTTTACGCTCGATGGCGATATGGTGGGCGAGGCCGAGCCCGTGGGCTTTGTGACCATCCGCGACGAGATTCGTACCTCGGCGGCCGAGACCATCGGCTACTTTAACGAGCAGGGCGTGACCCTCAACGTGATCAGTGGCGACGACCCGCGTACGGTGTCGTCGATCGCGCGCGTGGTGGGCGTGCCGGGGGCGGACGCTTATGTGGACGCCACGACGCTCGATACGCCGGCCAAGCTCGATGCCGCAGTGGACCGCTACCATGTATTTGGTCGTGTGACCCCGCAGCAGAAGCGCGAGCTCGTGCAGGCGCTCAAGCGCCGCGAGCACACCGTGGCCATGACGGGCGACGGCGTCAACGACGTGCTGGCGCTTAAGGAGGCCGACTGCTCCGTGGCCATGGCGGCCGGCTCCGATGCCGCGCGCAACGTGGCCGAGATCGTACTCGTCGACAATGATTTTGCCTCGATGCCCGCCGTGGTGGCCGAGGGCCGTCGCTCCATCAACAACCTGCAGCGTTCGGCGTCGCTGTTCCTGACCAAGACGCTGTTCTCGATGGGCCTGGCGGCGCTGTGCATCGCGCTGCCGCCGTACCCCTTCGAGCCCATCCAGATGACGCTCATCAACTTCTTCTGCATCGGCGCGCCGGGCTTTGTGTTGGGCCTGGAGCCCAACAATGCTCGCGTGAAGGGTGCGTTTTTGACCAACGTGCTCAAGCGTGCACTGCCGGCGTCGATTGCGGTCATTTTGGCTGCGGCGCTTGATATCTTTGTGGCGCGCGTGTTTGGCTTTAGCCAGCTCACGCTGTCTACGATGTGCCTGCTTACGTCGTGCGCGGCGAGCGTCAGCCTGATCTGGCGGATCTCGCAGCCGCTCACGCCCTTACGTGTGGTGCTCTTTGTGTTTGTAGTCGCCGGCATCTTGGTGGGCGTTATCGGATTCCCGGAGCTGCTGTCTATTGCCAACCTGTCGATGGGCCAGATGGTTATCTTGGCTGTCATCGTGGTCTTTACCTGCTCGGTGTTCTTTAAGCTCGCCACGATGATGGATTCGCTCAAGCCGCGTCGTCGTCATGCCGCAACTGGTTTTGGCCGCGGTGTGCGCGTCCGCCTGGGTCGCGGTGGCGGCAAGGTGAGCTCGACGGGTTCGACGGCCGAGCGTTTTGCCAAGCGCTTCGCCGCCGACATGGCGCAGCGCCGCGAAGATCGCACCGTTCGCGAGGCCGAGGCCCGCGCGCTCGAGGGCGTGGCCCAGGCCCAGCCCAAGAAAAAGAGGAGTGCCGGAGCCAAGCGCTCCCGCGTGACGAAGTCCGCCCAAGGCATCAAAGTCTCGATGCCAAGCAAAAAGAAGAAGTAGCTACGCGCCCTGGCGATGTTGAATTGGTGCCTTGTTCCTGTGGGGCCGTGGCGATGTTATGCTCTAACCTCGATTGTTTGAATTGCTTCGAAAAGAGGATGCCGTGATCTGCCCGCATTGCCTTAAGACTATCGAGGACGGCGCCTCGTTCTGCCCCTATTGCAACGCCTATGTGGGTCCGGGCGATGGTCCCGAGCACACCGAGTTCGTGTTCTGTGAGGGTTGCGGTGCCCGTCTTTCTCCGCATGATCGTACGTGCCCCAAATGCGGACGCCCCGCTCCGGGTATCCTCTCTGAGGACGCGGCCGCATCCGACCTGGCAGCGGGCCGCACGGCGGGCTTTCCGCGCCTAACGCAAGAGCAGATCGATACCGAGGTGCCTCATGCGCCGGCCTCTGCCGCTGCGGTGCTTTCGGACGCCGCCGATCCTAACGAGACCTGCGTGCTGCCGGCTTTCGATAAGGATTTCGGTATTCCCAAGGTCGATATTCCCACGCCGGTTTCCCTGCACGACGATCCTCAAAAACCCAAGCGCAAGGTGCACCCCGACGAGGACGCCTATCACAAGCACAAGCGTCATATCCCCAAGCCGCTCATCGTCATCGCGGTTCTTGCCGTCGTTTGCGGCGGTGCCTATTGGTTCGTGACGGCCGATCCCATGGGTGTTATGCCCGACTTCTATGACCAGTTTGGCCAGGCCGCGCAGACGACCTTCCCTACGCGCCAAAAGGGCGAGGCGACTGAGGACGATACCAAGCAAGACGATTCTGCCGAGGTGGTCCAGGAAGAAACCGTGCTCACCGATGATCAGCTCTATACCAGGCTCGACGGTCTGTATCAGGCCATCGTGTCCTACGGTGACGAGGACCAGATCGGCGAGGTCATCGATTCCTTTAACAACGGCTATCTCCGAACGCCGCTGTCCACCCGCCAGGAGCTGTCGCAGAGTGCCTACGCCCTGCGCGACCAGATCAAAAAGACGCAAGATGAGCTTAACAACCTTAAGTATCAGGACGATACGGTCTATGCGGACGACATCGCCCACTTAAAGCAGCTTGCCGAGTGGATGTACGAGCGTGTCGACGTGATCTGCCAGAGCTGGGATATCTCGCTGGCCATTCCCGATGGCGAGTCGATGAGTTCCCACCAAAGCGAGATCCTGGCGCCCATCGCACAGGGCGGCAACAGCGCGCTGAACCAGTACGACGCCAATGTGGGCTCCTGGAAGCCGCAGCAGCGTTCCCAAAATTAGTTCGCCATAGTCGGCATAACCTACGTGCGCAATTGATGTAAGCGCATGCTTATTGCTACAATTTGTACAAATATGCTTTAAACGCACGAGGAAGGAACCACATGTTTGGTTTTAAGAAAGAGCTCTACACGCCCGAGTATCAGCTTGCCGGCGACGAGTGCGCCGTTATCGAGACGTCGAAGGGTACCATCAAGGTCAAGTTTGACGGCGAGGGCGCTCCCATTCATGTCGCGAACTTCTGCGAGCTTTCCACGATGGGTTTCTATGATGGCCTTAAGTTCCATCGCTATGTGCCCGGTTTTGTCATCCAGGGCGGCGACCCCAATACCCGCGACATGTCCGGCGCCGACGTTGCTGCCGGTCTTGAGGGCCCCGACGGCATGCCCGGTACCGGTGGCCCCGGCTACTGCATCAAGGGCGAGTTTGCCACCAATCCGCGCAACAGCCATGTCGACGGTGCCCTTGCCATGGCACGCTCCATGGACCCCGATTCCGCGGGTTCGCAGTTCTACTTCTGCCTGGGCGCCCAGCATAACCTCGATTCAGGTTACACCGTCTTTGGTACCACGGTCGAGGGTCTCGATGTGATTTCGCAGCTGCGTGCCGGCGACGAGATCGTCCATGTCGAGATCGTTCACGAGTAAAGGGGATTTCCTTGAATAGCCAGCTGATCCAACAGGGCCGCGCCGCTTACCGCGCGGGTGATTTTTCCGCTGCAGCCCAGATGCTTGGGGCGGCAAAGACTCCCGATGAGATTATGGGCGAGGCCGATCACCTTCGTGGTAACGCCTTGATGCACCTGGGCATGTATGCCGAGGCCGCCGAGGCCTACGCCGCCGCCCTCAACGACGGCACCTATGGCAAGCGCGGCGCGCTGCTCACCAACCGCGGCAAGGCGCTCGCCGCCGTGGGCGACTACACGACGGCCGCTCAGGCGTTCTCTGCTGCTACGCAGGACGCTTCTTATGCCACGCCGTTCAAGGCCTATCTGGGCCTGGGTAACGCGCTGTTCCAGTCGGGCGACTATGCCAACGCGGGTACTGCCTTCCGTCAGGCTGCCATCGATGGCGCCAATCCGGCTCCTGCCGCCGCGCTCGGCGAGCTCGGTCGTTGCTTCATCAAGCTCGGCCGTCCGGCGGATGCCGTGGAGACCTACCGCACGGCTATCGACTTTGCCGGCCCCCGCGACGACACGCGTGCGCTCAACGCCGGCATGGGTCAGGCGCTTTCTGCCGCCGGCCGTCCCTCCGACGCACTCGACGCCTTTAACGCCGCTACTGCCGATGGCATCTACCAGCTCACCTCCGAGCAGGCCGATGAGCTTGCCCGCGTGCACGATTCGCTTGCCGCGCTGTCTGCCCAGACGGCTATGGCCACGGCTCCG
>DBFBFY010000057.1:0-20246 GCA_048201615.1 Collinsella sp. | reverse complement strand
GTTCATGGGCAGGCTCGAGGCCTACCTCGTATACTATCGTGAGGAGCGGATCAAGAAGTCCCTCGGGTGGCTCAGCCCGATGGAGTACCGCAGGAAGCTTGGATACGCCTAGGCGCGGTCCAAGAAATCGTCCGCACCCCCGAATGACTGTAAAAGTGTTAGTTAATGGACAATCGTAGATCATTCTGGTGGTCGGAAAGCTCAAAGTAATGTATCCATTTCGGTAACAGTACTCATATTTGACATTTTTTGACCACAGGGGTCAGCGAAGGCTAAAAACAGAGCGTGAATTTGCCAAAACTGCCGACTCGATGTGCTTTGCGCCACAGTTTTTGAGTGAGGCGATGCGTTCTGAGGTCCATGCGAGCGATCTGATGAGCGACTGTGCGCTTGTTTCTGTGTTTGGTTCGGCTGGTGAATCGGTCTCGAGCAGTAGGCGGTCGAGTGGGATCTGTCGTGCGTATTCGCGACCGCGCTTGGTCGCGAGCATGCGTTCGTTGACGGAAAAATAGCAGCCTGCATCGCGCGCGCGGACGAGTTCGTCCGAAGTACCGCTAAACCAGTGGAAGATGATAACGGGGGAGTCGGGGTTTGGGATGAGTAGTCCATGCGATTCGAGGACGTCCAGTACGGCTCCTGCCGAACGAACGGCATGAATTGATATCACGCGTCCGGTAAGAGGATGCTGCACGAGCGTATCGCAGAGCCGGTCAAGTGCCTGTATTTGCAGCGGCTCGCTTCCAGCAAAACGAGTGGAAAAGTCGAGTCCCACCTCGCCGATGTAGCGCCCTTGGGCAGCAACTTCGCAAAGCAGATTGACTTCGGCAGGACCGCAGCGGCCGTCGGCGAGCCACCAGGGATGGAGGCCGACGCCCGCGATAATGTTTGGGTAACGGCTGGCCCGCTTTTTTGCTGCCTCGAAGTCGCATGGGTCGATGCCACAGTCAAAGAGCCCCAGACCCAATGCCGCCGACTCATTGGCCGTAGCATCGGGGCTGAGCATCAAATCAAGGTGACAATGCGTGTCAAAGAATCGCGGTTCCATCGCAGGGCATCCTGCTAGTCCAGGCGCTGGCCATCGGCGCGCACGCGCTCGGTGCCGCGCCCACTGATCTGGCGGATAACCTCGCCGGCAATCATCTGACCCATGATGGGCGGCATAAAGCTGGCGGTTCCCAGCTCGGTACGCTCGTGGATATTGGAAGGGTCGCGGGGCTGTGTCTTAACCGATTCCTCACAGCTAAACAGTACATGCAGGCTCTTGATTCCGCGTTTCTTGCATTCTTTGCGCATAATGCGGCTCATGGGGTCACGCACTGTATCGAAGATGTCGGCAAAGCGGAGGCACTCGGGATGGAGCTTGTTGGCCCCGCCCATGGAGCTAACCAAACGAATGTCGTGGTCCTGAGCATATTTGGCAATGGTGAGCTTGGCCGAGATGGTGTCGATGGCGTCGACGACGTAGTCGAGCTTGCCGTCCGTCTGCTCCAAAACGCTCGCGAAGAAATCATCGATGTTGTCGCTCAGCAAGTATTCAGTTCGCTTGATGACGGCAGCGGCGGGATTGATGTCGTGGATCATGGCTTCCATCACGTCAACCTTGCGCTTTCCGATGGTGCTGTGAAAGGCGATGGCCTGGCGATTGATATTGCTGGGCGCGATGACGTCCTTATCCAGAATGACGAAATGTCCGATGCCGCCGCGGGCGAGTGCCTCGCAGCAGTTGGAGCCCACGCCTCCGCAGCCGAGCACCAGCACCGTAGCATCGGCGAGCTTATCGAGTGCCTCGCGGCCCATGATGATCTCGAGCTTGGTGTCGCGTGTCTCGATGGCGGCTGCGGCAGCGGTTTCGGTCATAAATATCCTCCGATGGGGAAGCAGGTCGTGTTTTAGCTATCGCCATTATAGGTAATCGCCCATAGGTTGCGATGGCGTTTGCTTTGATGTGGTTTGAAGCAATGCGGTTAGATAGTTAGACAAACATCTAAATATTGAGTATAGTGTGCACGTCATGAGAGATGATGAAAGGAGGTCTTATGCCGGGAGAGGGTTTTAAGGCGCTTGCCGATCCAACGCGACGGCGCATTTTGGAGTTGCTGCGCGAGGGCAATTGCACGGCGGGGGAGCTTGCCGAGCATTTCGATATCAGTAAGCCGTCGCTGAGCCATCACTTGGCGACGCTCAAAAACGCCGGGTTGGTGACCGACGAGCGCCATGGCCAAAACATCGTATACAGCTTAAACACCACCGTCATGCAGGACTTGATCGGTTGGTTTATGGGCTTTACAAACACGGAAGGTGATAAGGATGAATAACGAAAACAAGGGCATTCACGCCACGGGGGTATCGCGGCGTGTGTGGATTGTGCTGATCGCTCTGTGCGTCGCCAATGTCGTAGCGCACCTCATGGTGATGCCGAGCTTGCCTGCGCAGATTCCCACGCACTGGGGAGCGAGCGGCGCCGTCGACGGTTGGGGTCCTAGCTGGATGGCATCGGCGCTCGGCGCGTTGCCGCTGGCGCTTCTCGCAATGTTCTGCGTGGTGCCGCGCATCGATCCCAAAGGTGAGGCATATCGAACCTCGGGCAAGTTCTACCAGGGCTTCGTAATCGCCTTTACCTTGTTCATGTGTGCCGTAAGCTGGCTGGGAGAGCTTACGGTCTGGGGCGTGGTGCCGGCGGTCGGTTCGGTCAACGTGCTGATTTCCGGTGCTGTCGGTCTGCTGTTCATCGGCGTAGGCAACTACTTGCCGCGTGTGAAGCGGAACTATACACTCGGTATCAAGACGCCCTGGGCGCTTGCCGATCCCGAGAACTGGCGCCGTACGCAGCGCTTTGGCGGTGCCTGCTTTATGGTGCTGGGTGTTGGCCTGATTGCGATGGGCGTGGCGGGCAGCGTGCTTTCGAGTGAAGTCGTCGCCGCGGTGATTGCGGTTCTGGCGTTTGGTTCGGTCGGAGCCGTCTACGTCTACTCGTATCTGCTGTGGCGCAAATCGCAGCGAGCCGCTCGTTAAGGTTGCGGAAAACTAGCGTACGCAGTTCATGGTATGTTCCGGGGGACTTTTCCCAGGTAGTATTAGGGGGTATGGGCAACCATGCCCCTTTTTTCGTTAAGTTTCAGAGCTGGTTTCCTCATTTCGTTTCCACTAAAGCGAATCAAGAATAGGGAAACAGCAGGTAGAAAGGATAAAACAGGCAAATGGCAGAGTTCATCTACCAGATGTATCAGGCTCGCAAGGCCCATGGCGACAAGGTGATCCTTGACGACGTGACCCTGAGCTTCTACCCCGGTGCCAAGATCGGCGTTGTGGGTCCCAACGGCATGGGTAAGTCGACCCTGCTCAAGATCATGGCCGGCATCGAGGAGGTCTCCAACGGCGATGCCAGGCTCACCCCCGGCTACACCGTGGGCATCCTGCAGCAGGAGCCGCCGCTCGACGACGACAAGACCGTCATCGAGAACGTGCGCATGGCATTTGGCGACATGATTGCCAAGGTCGATCGCTTCAACAAGATCGGCGAGGAGATGTGCGACCCGGATTGCGACATGGACGCCCTCATGGCCGAGATGGGAAAGCTCCAGGACGAGATTGACGCCGCCGACGGCTGGGATATCGATTCCAAGCTCGGCCAGGCCATGGACGCCCTGCAGCTGCCCGATTCCGACATGCCGGTCAACGTGCTTTCCGGCGGCGAGCGCCGCCGCGTGGCCCTGTGCAAGCTGCTGCTCGAGGCTCCCGACCTGTTACTGCTCGACGAGCCCACGAACCACCTGGACGCCGAGTCGATCCTGTGGCTCGAGCACTTCCTGCATAACTACCAGGGCGCGGTGCTTGCCGTCACACACGATCGCTACTTCCTGGATAACGTTGCCGAGTGGATCTGCGAGGTCGACCGCGGTCACCTTTATCCCTACAAGGGCAACTACTCCACGTATCTGGAGACCAAGGCCGCCCGTATCGAGGCGCAGGGCAACCGCGACGCCAAGCTCGCCAAGCGCATGGAGGCTGAGCTCGAGTGGGTACGCAGCTCGCCCAAGGCTCGCCAGGCAAAGAACAAGGCCCGTCTGGCTCGCTACGAGGAGATGGAGGCCGAGGCCCGCGCAAGCCAGAAGCTCGACTGGACCGATATCCGCATTCCCGTCGGGCCGCGTCTGGGCAACAAGGTTCTCGAGGCCCATCATCTGCACAAGGAGTTCGATGGCCGCGTGCTCATCGACGACCTTTCGTTCACCCTGCCGCGTAACGGCATCGTGGGCGTCATCGGCCCCAACGGCGTCGGTAAGACCACGCTGTTCAAGACGATTGTGGGTCTGGAGCCGCTGACTTCGGGCGAGCTCGAGGTGGGCGAGACCGTCAAGATTTCTTACGTCGACCAGAACCGTTCCGGTATCGACCCCGATAAGAACCTATGGGAGGTCGTCTCGGATGGCCTGGACCACATGATGGTCGGCGAGACCGAGGTCCCCAGCCGCGCGTACGTGGCGAGCTTTGGCTTTAAGGGCCAGGACCAGCAGAAGCGCGCTGGCGTACTCTCCGGTGGCGAGCGCAACCGTCTGAACCTGGCGCTCACGCTCAAGCAAGGCGGCAACCTGCTGCTCCTCGACGAGCCCACGAACGACCTCGACGTCGAGACACTGTCCTCGCTCGAGGCGGCGCTGCTCGAGTTCCCGGGCTGCTCGGTGGTCATTAGCCACGATCGTATGTTCCTGGACCGCGTCGCCACGCACATTCTAGCGTGGGAGGGCACCGACGAGAATCCGGGCAACTGGTATTGGTTCGAGGGCAACTTTGAGGCCTATCAGGCCAACCGTATCGAGCGCCTGGGTGAGGACGCAGCCCAGCCGCATCGTATCCACCGTAAGCTGACGCGCGACTAGTAGCAAGTAGAAAGGCCGCCAGCAAGGGCGGCCTTTCTTGTAGCAATTGCACTGCAGCTATGCCCTGGCTGCTGGTTTGATTCATAATCAAAGTCATCTCTTTGGGATTAAAGCCCGTTTTTGCTATGAGTGATTTTCTAATTCCGTTTAAAACGTAAAGATGTATTGGGTTACAAGGACATAAGCGAATCGAATTGAAATATAACCAGTGCTGTAACGTTACAAAAAAGGTTATAGAATAGGAGTATCTTATAAGTCGCTCCTCTAGAAAGAAGAACATATGCTTTCGCGTCGTCGTTTTCTGCAACTTGTCGCGTCTTCAATTGTCGCCTTAGCCGCACGTCCGAAAGAGGTCTTTGCTTCGACGGGCAATATTGATGGTGAGCAGATACAATTTACTTCTGAAATTGCGCAAGAGCTTGCCGATAAATATATAAAGGGACTCCTCGGCTCTTCGTATACGCCTTCTGACCCTATTCCTTTTGTAGACGTTGATGGGTCCCCGCTTGGTTACATTGTTCCGGTTGTGACATCCAATAGAGCCGCGGGCTATTTGGTTTTAGATGCTTCAGATGATGAAATACTTA
This sequence comes from Collinsella sp., assembly GCA_048201615.1. Taxonomy (GTDB): domain Bacteria; phylum Actinomycetota; class Coriobacteriia; order Coriobacteriales; family Coriobacteriaceae; genus Collinsella. The sequence continues at coordinate 14,782 of DBFBFY010000057.1, read as the reverse complement.
CGGGATATCGTTTTGGAGACGGCTTAGTCAGCCCTATGGATCGGGGAGGAGATCTTGGTGTCGAGCCTTATTCTTTCAATAACCCAGTCGTAATGATCAATCCATTCGAATTCGGCGTGCAATCTTTGGACGGTTCAATAACAACAAATTGCGGAAGAACAATCCCGGCTGTTTCCATAGAAGGACGGCCTGTCGTTTTATCGAATAAACCTTCAAGCTGGAACGATGTTGTAATTTACGCAACTCAAATGCAGGATTACACAGTATCTGGATTTCGTTCCATTTCTCAGTTTATGTCATATGATGAAAGCGAGATTAAGAGGCTTACCGCCCACTATGCTTGTATGGTGACGGCTTTTTCGAACGTTGCGGAACTGTATGGCATTGCCAATTTATATAGCGACCCTTCGCAATATATGCAGATATGGAATTACACCAATACCCATGCTCTTTCCGATGAAGAACAGACTGTTCCCGGTGTTGTTTTGGGCGGAACGCCGATTTCAACCTGTGCAACGGGGTTTACAAATTACTGCGCAAGCAGAGGGAGTAATCTTATCGCTCGCACTGTCTCCTCCCCGGCTATCGTGAACATTCAAAATGAGATTAACTCTAATAGACCGAATGTTTTACATGCGAGTTTGTACAACGGATCAGCCCATTCTGTAACAGCGGAGGCTTACGCCACACTTACTGGTAAGAAAACTGGAGAGACAAGGCAGATGATTGGCATAGCGGACGGCTGGAATTCATCCTTATCCTTCCTGAAGTATGATCAGAGTTATTATGCGTGGACTTATGGAACGACTTTTTCGAAGTAGGACGATTCGTTTAGTCCTGTCTTTGGTGTTGATGGCTTTATTGGTGAGCTGTTCAACAAAAGAAGAGATGCCGCGCGGAGATTCCGGAGAAATGTCTGTGACAAACTCAGATTCATTGGAAATAGCTGGTGGGCATGCCGATGTGATGTTGCAAGGTAAAGGCATGCTTAGGTCGATTGATGCTGAAGACGCTGTCTGCTCAATAGAGGAATTAAAGACAGGTGAAACTGCATCGTACCGTGTTTCAGATAATGCTGCGAATATGATTGAGTCGATACCGATTGGAGCACAAGTTTCTTTTAGGTATTTTGCTCCGCAACTTGAGGAGGAGCTTGCTTCTCTGGTGTCTATATGCGCCGATGGCAACTAAAAGGCCTGAATTCAAACGGCCTCGGATGGTCAATTGGCTATCCGAGGCCGTTTTTTACTCGACCGGGGCGTTGACCTTGTCGATGGTCCAGGCGGCTCCGAGGCCGCCGGTGGTGTTGCGGCGGATGCGCACGGTGACTTCGTGGCGCTCGCCTGCCTGCGTGTAACGCAGGGGGAAGCTTGCGCGGTTTCGCGCGGCCTCGATGGTTCCGCGCTCGCGGGCGATCCAGTAGTACTCGCCGACGATGCCGAGCGTGTCGGCGCCGTAGGGGAGATAGGTCGACAACTGGTGCAGAAGCGGGCCGGGGCAGAAGACCTCGGTTGCGAAATCGACGGGGAAGTCCTCGGGGATGGCGGGCGCTACGGGTGCGGGGGCCGGTACCATCGTCGGTGCGAAGGCCTGCTCATTGACGGGCGTCACCTCGATGACGGGCGCGGGTTCGGCGCTGAGTACTGATTCGGTGTCCGCTTTCGGCATCGCCGCGGAATCTGCGGGCTCGACGATGGCGGGTGCGTCTGCGGTCGCGGTGTCGAACTCGACTTGCGGAGCGCTCTGATTCTCGACGCTCGACTTTGCCTCGATGGGCGTGGAGGCCATGGTGGTGATGCCGGCGTTGGCGTTCTCGGGGTCATAGACGACCGTAAGCGAGATGGCAGGCTGCGGTGCCTCGGGCTCCGATGCCACCTCGGTAGCGTCCTGTTCTGCGGGCTCGCAAGGCTGATCGTCCTCGGCCTCGTCGCCAAAGACATCGCTGTTTTGGAACGCAGACGTCTCGGGCTGGTCGGCGGCTTCTTCGGTTGTCGACTTGGGAGCTTCGTTGAGCTCCGCAGTGGCTTCCTGCTCGGATATGACTTTGGGATCGGCCGTGGTGGCGATTTCGGTTTCGGCTTGTGCCGTTACCTCAATAGCGACTTCGATCTCGGGCTCGGGCTCGGGCACAGCTTCAACTACGGGCTCGGGACGCTTAACGTGCTTGGGGCGCACGGCCTTCAGGTCCTTCTCGCCGCGCTTCTTCTTTTTGTAGGACTGCTTGGCGCCCTTGGCTACCTTGGGCTTGTCCTCGCCCTTGGCAAGGGCGGCATCCCAGGTATCGTTGGCGATGACGGTGGCATACAGGCGGCCGCCCTTAAAGACGGTCAGCTTAATGCAGTCGTCGAGTTCCTCGAGCAACTCGCGCGTGGACTCGAAGCCCAGGTCATAAGCAGTCATGTCGCCAGCGGCGAGCGCCTCCTCGACCTGCGTCATAAACGTTTGCTTGCCGCATCCAATCGCATTGCGCAGCAGGCGATACAGATAGATGTGGTTGCCCAGCGATAGCGTGGGCCTAACTATTGTCTTGCTCATGGCAAATCTCCTCTTTACACACGTAAAGCATCTTACCATCGCATAGCGTTCGCCATGACGGCACCCAAGGCAAACGGGCGCGAACCGCTATCGATTCGCGCCCGTTGTACAGGTTGCCTATCTGGGGATGCAGCGCCTAGTTGCCCGATGTCGTGCCTTGGCTTGAACTGTCAGATGTCGTGCCCGATGTGGTGCCACTCGAATTGCTGCTGTTGCTGTCTGCTGTGCTCGTTCCCGACGTGGTGTCGCTAGTTTGGCCGCCCGTGTTCGGCTGCGAACCGTCGGTCGTTTGGCTTGAGTCGGTTGTGCCGGACGGCGTGCCACTGTTGGACGTAGAGGAATCGGTGCCCTGCGATTGGTTTTGGGTGTTCGATGACGAGTCGGCAGAGGTAGAACTGTCTTGCGTGCCGTCCGTCTGTGCCTGCTGGCTTTGCGATTGGCCGGAGCTATCCGCGTCGCTCTTGGTCGTGCGCGACGAAAGGATCGGCTCGGGGCGCTCGCCCAGACCCTCGCCGGCGGTGGTGATAAGGATGGCGCCGGCGCAGGCGATGACCGCGACGATGGCGATGGCGATCGAGAAGACGATGACCTTCTTTTGCGTCTGGCTGCGCTCTGCCGCCGCCTTGGCGCGCAGGCTGTCGGGAGCGACGCGCGCCGTGGTTGCGCGCCCCGCAATCTGGCGCATCTCCTGCGTAGTCGCGGCGCCGCCCAGGTGCTCCTCGGCATTAAACTCAACGGGCTTATAGGCGCCGGCGGGGTAGTCGACGGCGGCGTGCGTACCTTTGAGGGCTTCGGCGCTGGCAGAGATAAAGTGGCGGTAGACCTGCGAAGACACAACGGTGATGACCGAGCTCACGGCGGCGCCGATTACCGATCCGGCGATACCGATCTTGGAGGCAAGCGCGACGCTCGTGGCGGCAGCTGCGGCGCCGGCGATGATCTGGGGAATTGAAATGTCGTCGAACAGGCCCTTTTTGGGCGCGATGGCCATGGTCTGTCCGATGGAATGGTTTTCGTGAACGCCGTTGTTGAGCGATGCCGGCGTCATGACACGTGTGCGCGGCGCGTCGGTGTACTTGGTTGTCATACGGGGTCCTCCCGGTGTAAATCTGCTTCGTTTCGTGTAGCCCTCAGGGTACCCACCAGATGTGAATCGTGCGTGACGTTTAACAGATACCATCAACTCATCAAGGGGGGCTTGCTGTCTTTGGCGAAATAGCTTGATGCTAAACTGGACTTACGATTGCGAGGTGGTTTACGTGATGTACCCGTATATGACATTCGAAGACGGTACCGAGGTCATTCATTCTGACCTGATTACAGATGTCGATGTCGAAAAGGTTATCGTGCATTTTGAACGACCGACGGCAGAGGGCTTCGACTCCGCTCGTTGTGAGTTGCCTTGCTGTTCGTGGACTGACTGGGAAGGGCATTTTACTCAGAGTGAAAAACGAGCTTTCGAAGAGTGTTTGAGCAAATTATTTAGATTAGTTCGAATAAAGAAGCTGAATGCGATGACCTAAAGCGTATGCATTTTTAGTATTAGATGCGTATGAAATGGAGGATGTGAATGGATGAGCTAATAGACTTTAAAAAACGATTTCTCAAGAATGGCGAGCTGGTTTCAATTCCAAAAAAGGAAAGCTATAAAAGAATCATGCTGCTATGGGCCGTCTCTTTCTTTGAATTAAATACAAGTTATACGGAGCTTCAGGTTAATCGTGTGCTTTCACAGCTCTATCCTGATTATGCCGTGTTGAGGCGGTATTTGGTTGATTATGGATTCCTATTAAGGGATGAACGAGGCCTGAAATACGAGGTTAATCGTGATGTTCACGGTATTGAGAGCTAGCCGTCCGGTTCGGGTCCTATATATTGCTAGAGGGATAAGCGAAATAGGCAATTGGTGTGCGAATATTGCTTTGCCAATGCTGATTTACGAGGTAACTCACGATGTTTCTGCAACTGCTTTGATGGTCTGCTGCAGATTTGCCCCCTCTCTGTTTTCAGTTGCGCTCGCGCAGCTGCCTCAGAAGATGGGTATCGGGACACTGCAGGCCATGAGATTGGCAGACTTAATTCGCGCGGGATTATTCGTTTGCTATATTTTTGTTGATAGTAAATGGAGTATGTTTGCTATTACGTGCGCGGTATCGCTTTGCCGAACGGTTGAAATGCCCTGCTTTTACTCGTTGTTAAGAGCCAATACGAATAGTATCAATCGCGACGTAATTAATAATTCGTTTGGGTTTCTGCAGAATTTGATGATGGTTCTGGGGCCAGTTGCCGGCGGTTTTGTTGTCGCTCAATTTGGGGCGGAGGCTGTTCTTGCATTAGACGCGCTATCTTTTGCCGCGTCGTTCTGGTTGCTGCGAGATGTTCCGTCGGTTATCGAGGTTAATGATAAAGAGGGGATAAGCAAAAATGAAAAATACAGGACTGCATTTAGTGATCTTAGCGCGAAGCACTTGGCAATTGGTTTCCTATTAATCGATATTTCTAGTGGCGTGGCATTCGGCTCTCTGAATTCTCTTTTGCCAGCTATAGCGCAATTGCAATTTGACTCGTCATCGATACAATACGGATTCCTTCAGAGCAGTCTTACAATCGGACTGTTGTTCGGAAATACAATATATGGTCGTTTAATCAGTGGTTCCGATTGCGTTAAATCATATTGTTTTGTGACGTATCTTGCGCTCGGTGCGTATCTGGCGTTTGGCTATCGCTATGCGTCTGGGATATCGTTTATTTTCCTTTTTATCGTCGGTGCCGGAAACGCCATTCAAGATGTGCTTCTCATAACATCGCTGCAGGATTTGGCGAGAGACGGATCTGAATCGATAGGCCTGTTTTCAATTAGGGAGTCTTTGCAATCGGTTGCTGTTGTTATTTCAACACTCCTTGTTTCGCTGTTCACGAGCATCGCGATGTTCTCAATTCTCGTTACAGGACTTGGTGTATTTTCAATTATGATGGTAGTTGTGTTTCAATTGAATTATTTGCGAAAGATGTGACGTTGATATGCCTAAAACGCTTTTAGTATTTCCCCCAGGATGGAGTCCAGTGGGGCCGTATCTTGCCTTGCCTGTTTTGAAGTCATATCTTCAAGAGGTTGAACAATACAAAGTTGACATTGTTGACTTAAACGTGGAATTTTACGATGACCTCCTATCTTTTAGACATGTCGAAGAGTGCTGTAAAAGGTATCGGGAATCAAAGGATTCGTTTAGTTCGAATGTTCAATTAACAATCGAGTTGATACAAAAGTCAGCACTTAATGTTGACGAGGCAAAAGATATTTTCAGATCGAAGAGATACTTTAATCTAAAAGAAAGACAATATGCTGAAAACATTTTTAGAAATGCACTCTATATCATAAATCACGTCTCATATGGAGTTAAATACACGTTCAACTCCATAGATCTGCCCTATGATTATTATTCGACACCAGAAATAATGAAATCGCTTGCGGATACCCTGCATAATCCGTTTATTTCCTTCTATGAAACTGCCTTTCTTAAGCGTATTCAGAGGGAAAAAATCGAGTTTATTGGGATTTCGGTGAGCGGCTGTTTCCAATTGATTTCTGCAGTTACGTTAGCGAAACTGATTAAAGAAGAATGTCCATCTGTTAAACACGTCTCATTGGGCGGCAATTACATTACTCGTTTAGCAGATGACTGCATGAAAGAATGGCATCCCTTTTTTGAATACATTGATTCGATAATGATGTATGACGGCGAAGAGCCGCTTGCACGTCTTCTTGAGGCTCTTGACTCTGGTGATGACAATCTCGACTGTGTTCCAAACCTTTGCCATGCTAAAGGTGGAAAGATATATAAAAACCATCGGATTGAGCAAACATTTATCAACGATACAGTTCCCGATTTCGATGGCTTCGCCCTTTCTAAATACTTCATGCCTGAGTTAATATTGCCGGTTTATTCCTCTAGGCAGTGTTTTAATCATTGCGCCTTCTGCACCATTCCCGGTGCTACCGGTGGTTGTTACCGAAAGATGCCTATATCGAGAGTATTTGAAATAATGTGTCGGTTAAATGAAAAATACGGCACGAGAGTTTTCTCTTTTGTGGATGAAACATTCGAAGGCAAAAGAATGGAGCAACTCGCGGATGAAATAAACGCATCGGGAAAAACGTTTTTCTGGCATGGAGAAACGAGGTTCTCTCCAACCCTAAGTACAGACGTTTTCAACAAGATATACCAAAGTGGATGTAGGCAGATTCAGTTTGGCCTCGAGTCATACAACCAAAGAGTTCTTGATCTAATGAAGAAGAACACGAGAGTTGATTGGATTGATCGCAATATCCATGATTGTCTCAATGCGGGTATTCCTGTTCATCTATTCTTTATGATTGGCTTTCCGACCGAAACTAAAGAAGAGGCTCTGAACACCTTAGCTTATACAGAGAATGTTTTGAATTATTCAAAACAGGTATGTGGTGTTCCATATTCCACGAGAGGATTTACGAATTTTGGTCTCGTTATGGGGTCGGATGTTTGGAATCATCCCGATAAGTATGGTGTCTCTGTAATGCCGAAGTCCCAATATGAGGATTTGCGCCTCGAAGTGGATTATGTTTCAGGCACTGGTTTAACTTTAAATGAAGCAAAATCCTTATCTGATGAGCATCATATTGATTTTTATATGCAAGAGGTCATAAACGGTAGCGACACAATTGACTTGCCCCAGCGGCTTCATATTTCAGAGGTGACCTGGATCCTAGATTCTATTCACGCTGTCAGGTATAAGGGACATTTGACCAAAGTAAAGCGACGGCTAACTAGTCTAAATCCAGCTGATCGAATCTGGCTGGATTCCAAGACCTCTGTCGTGCTCGTTGAGCCATTTGCCTACTTCTATAATTCTGAATACCATCATGTCTATGCTGTTTCCCAGTTGGTATACCTTAAGTTGGCCCGTTTATTGGAGGCCGATTGTAGCATTTCTCTTATTCTTGATCAGGGCGACCTCGAGCTGACAAGGGCGATAGAAGAACTGTTGCATTATGGATTGCTGAATACAAATATCGATGCCGATTATGTAATGCACGATAATGGTTTTCAATTGGTTAAAAGTTCGTTTGTTAAAGAAGTCGGACGCTCAAAAGAGGGGTTAAGAGTACTGCTGAGTTGTGCCACCCATAGAATGTGTGCGGTTAATGATTTTTCGTTCGCTTTGCTTTCGTTGTTTGAAAAGCCGATTACTAAGAACAAGGTGCGCGACATTTTGAAAAAAGAGGGACTATCGACAAACGAGGAGCAATTAAACAAGTTGGTTGATAATTGCATGAAAGCAGATATACTACAATTAATTAGATAGAGGAGGTTTCTGCATGGACGTTATTAATAAAGATCTCTTGGAGCAACTGAAAGAGTCTCAGGAAGAGGGCGTCGTGGTAGAAGTGTTCGACTTTGAGGACTACATGGATAAATTCTGCCATTAGTTTCGGAATTTACTTGCCTCGCTTAAAGGAGAAGTCGATTATCGATTTCTCCTTTTTTAATTAAAGATATTTTTGAAATACATGCTCTTAGCACAGGCTGGCGTCTCAGTAAACTGGGAGGTTGCTTTGGCTAGTTAGAGATATGTGAACGTCCGTTAGACTGAATCTCAGGGTAGAAGGGGCCTCCAGTGTCCAGATCAACAAGGCAATGCTGCGTTTCGGCTAATAAGAACGATGGCTTTTTGCGTGTCGCGGCGGCGTCGCCGCGGATTCGCGTGGCCGATGTCGAGGGCAATGCCGAGGTTGCGCTGGCGGCTGTTCGCGATGCTGCCGAGCGCGGCGTTCGGGCGCTGGTGTTGCCCGAGCTTAATCTGACTGGCTATACCGCGGCTGATCTGTTCCATAACCGCACACTGCTGCATGCCTGCGAGGCGGCACTTGTGCACATTCTCGATGAAACCCGCGATCTGCCGATTGTCTTTACCATCGGTCTTCCCGTTGCAGTTGCCGAGAATATCTACAACTGCGCTGCCGTGTGCTGCGCGGGCGAGCTTTTGGGTCTTACGGCCAAGAAGTATCTGCCCAACTATGGCGAGTTCTATGAGCGTCGCTGGTTTGCTCCATCGCCTGCGGATCCCGTGTGGGTCGAGTTTGCCGGTCAGGGTCCGGTTCCGCTGGGTTCGGGGCTTGTCTACCGCTGCTGTGATGAAGGTGCCGAGGATATGGTGCTGGGCGTTGAGGTCTGCGAGGACCTGTGGGTGCCGGCGCCCCCTTCGACCGAGATGGCGCTTGCCGGTGCGACGGTGATCCTCAATCCGTCGGCTTCGGACGAGATTATCGGTAAGGCGGATTACCGCCGCAGCCTAATCTCCAACCAGAGCGCGCGCCTGTACTGCGCCTATGCCTACGCGGACGCGAGCGAGGGCGAGTCCACGACCGACATGGTCTTTGCGGGCGAGAACCTCGTCTACGAAAACGGCTCCAAGCTCGCCGCGACCAAACTGCTTACCTGCGATATGGCCATCGCCGACGTTGACCTTGACCGCCTGGTTGCCGAGCGCCGTCGCTCGACGACGTGGACGCGCACCGACGATGCGCCGGAGGCCACGGCCGTTGAGTTTTCGTTTGAGGGCGTGCTGGCCGAAGAACCTGTCCTGCGCGATGCCTGCGATATCGACCGCGTTTTCCCGCGCGCGCCCTTTGTGCCGGCCGACCACGGCGACTTGGCCGAGCGCTGCGAGACGATCCTCGGTCTGCAGACTGCGGGCCTCAAGATCCGCCTCGCCCACACAGGTACCAAGGCTGCGGTCATCGGCCTTTCGGGCGGCTTGGACTCCACGCTAGCGCTGCTTGTGACCGTGCGTGCCTTCGATGCACTGGGGCTGTCGCGCACGGGTATCACGGCGGTTTCCATGCCCGGCTTTGGCACGACGCACCGCACTAAGTCCAATGCCGAGTCGCTCGCTCGTGACTTGGGTGTGAGCTTCCGCGAGGTCTCAATCCATGCTGCCGTGGAACAGCACTTTAAGGATATCGAGCATGATCCGGCCGTGCAGGACGTGACCTACGAGAACAGCCAGGCGCGCGAGCGTACGCAGATTCTGATGGATCTGGCCAACCAGGCTGGCGGTTTTGTCATCGGCACGGGCGACCTGTCGGAGCTGGCGCTCGGCTGGGCTACCTATAACGGCGACCACATGAGCATGTACGCCGTCAACGCGAGCGTGCCTAAGACGCTTGTGCGCCATCTGGTGCGCTATGCGGCCGATGTGTTTGGCGGGCGTATTGCCGAGACGCTGCTCGACATCCTCGATACGCCGGTGTCCCCCGAGCTTCTGCCGCCCACGGGCGACGGCGAGATTGCGCAGAAGACCGAGGATTTGGTGGGCCCGTATGAGCTGCACGACTACTTCCTCTACTACCTGCTGCGTTTTGGCTTTGAGCCGGGCAAGATCTACCGCATGGCGCTCAAGAGCTTCGAGGGCGTCTACGACGCCAAGACCGTCCACACGTGGCTACGTACGTTCTACCGTCGCTTCTTTGCCCAGCAGTTTAAGCGCAGCTGCCTGCCCGATGGTCCCAAGGTGGGCTCGGTGACGCTCAGCCCGCGCGGCGATTGGCGTATGCCGAGTGACGCTAGCTCGCGTCTGTGGCTTGCGCAGATCGACGCGCTCAATCCAGTTGACTAAGGTTGGCTAAATTGAACCAATACGGGGGTTGCAAGCGTTACACTTTTGCAATCTGATGGCCCGTATCGCGCGGCGCTCTTGTCGGAGCGCCGCGTTTTTTATATCGAAAGGTGGCACCATGCAGGCATCGCAGCGTCTCGACCGCTTTGGCGCGGAGGTCTTCGCCTCGCTCAACAACAAGCTTCTCGCGCTGAAGGCTCAGGGCAAGACCATTTACAACATGAGCGTGGGCACGCCCGACTTTAAGCCGTACGACCATGTGGTCGAGGCGCTCACGCAGGCAGCCCAAGATCCCGAGATGTGGAAGTATGCCCTGCGCGACCTGCCCGAACTCAAGCAGGCCGTGTGCGATTACTATGAGCGTCGCTTTGGCGTTTCGGGCATTACGCCGTCTATGGTGCAGTCGTGCAACGGCACGCAGGAGGGGGTGGGCCATTTGGGCCTTGCCCTGCTCGATCCGGGTGACACCATTTTGGTTCCCGATCCGTGCTACCCGGTCTTTGAGGCGGGTGCCAAGATCGCCGATGCCAAGCTCGAGTACTATCCGCTGGTCGCCGAGCATAATTACCTGCCCTATGTGGCGGGCATCGATCCCGAGGTGGCCGATCGCGCCAAGTATATGATCGTGTCGCTGCCCGCTAACCCGGTGGGCTCGGTGGGCACGCCCGAGGTCTATGAGGAGATCATCGCTTTCGCCCGCGAGCACGACCTTCTCATCGTCCATGACAACGCATACTCCGACATCGTGTTTGACGGTGAGCCGGGTGGCAGCTTCTTGCAGTATCCCGGCGCGCTCGAGGTGGGCGTGGAGTTCTTCTCGCTCTCCAAGTCGTTTAACGTCACCGGTGCGCGTATCGGCTTTTTGGTCGGCCGCGAGGACGTGGTCTCTGCCTTTGCCAAGCTGCGCGGCCAGATCGACTTTGGTATGTTCTTCCCGATCCAGAAGGCTGCTATCGCCTGCCTGAACGGTCCGCGCGATGAGGTCGAGGCGCAGCGTCTGAAGTACCAGGAACGCCGCGATGCCCTGTGCGACGGTCTTGAGGGCCTGGGCTGGGAGCGTCCCAACGCGCATGGCTCTATGTTTGTGTGGGCCAAGCTTCCCGGTGGTCGCACCGATTCCATGGCGTTTTGCGAGGAGCTTATGGAGAAGGCCGGCGTTGTGGTGACGCCGGGCGCGAGCTTTGGCCCTTCGGGCGAGGGGCACGTGCGTATGGCACTGGTCTTGCCGCCCGATCAGATCGCTTTGGCTGTCGAGGCCATTCGCGAGGCTGGCCTGTATTAGAAACCTATTTCGACCCGTCAATAGCTCGAAACCGATTTCGTGCAGTTATTTTACGAATTCTGCAAACAATTTCGGTAAACGGTCGATTTTTGGCTGCGAATAGGGGCATAATCAAAGTCCCGATTGGATGTATTGGGATTACGACAAGCCGCTCGGGTCGTTCCCGGGCGGCTTGTTTGTGGAGAGAGATGGGAGTTTCTAATGGTTAACGAGAAGAAGGTCGCTATTGTCGGCTGCGGTTTCGTCGGTTCGTCTTCGGCGTTCGCACTGATGCAGAGTGGTCTGTTCTCCGAGATGGTCCTCATCGACGTGGACAAGAACCGTGCCGAGGGTGAGGCCCTGGATATCGCGCACGGCATGACGTTTGCCGAGCCGATGAAGATCTACGCCGGCGATTATTCCGATGTCGCCGACGCCGCCATGATCGTCGTCACTGCTGGCGCTGCCCAGAAGCCCGGTGAGACCCGCCTGGACCTGGTCAACAAGAACGTCAGCATCTTCAAGTCCATTATTCCCGAGATTAAGAAGTCCGGCTTCGACGGCATTCTGTTAATCGTCTCCAACCCGGTCGATGTTCTGACCTACGCCGCCATCAAGATGTCCGGCCTGCCCGAGGGCCACGTCATCGGTTCCGGTACCGTGCTCGACACCGGCCGCCTGCAGCAGATGCTTGGTGCCCACGTCGAGGTTGACCCGCGCGATGTCCAGGCCTATGTCATGGGCGAGCACGGCGACTCCGAGTTTGTCGCTTGGTCCAGCGCTCAGGTTGCCGGCGTTCCGCTGAACACTTTCTGTGAGCTTCACGGCCACTTGGAGCATGAGGCTGCCGAGAAGCGCATCGCCGAGGACGTCAAGAACTCCGCCTACACCATCATCGAGAAGAAGCACGCCACCTACTATGGCGTCGCCATGGCCGTCAAGCGCATCTGCACCGCCGTCATGCGCGATGAGCAGACCGTTCTGCCCGTCTCTTCGCTCATGGTGGGCGAGTATGGCCTGTCCGATCTTGCCATCTCCATGCCGACCGTCGTTGGCCGCGACGGCGTTGTCTGCCGCGTCCCCGTGCCGCTGAACGACGACGAGCAGCATGAGCTCACCGTCTCCGCCAAGGCCCTCAAGGACATCATCGACAGCGTCGATTTCTCCTGCTAAATCAAGCTCGCTAGAGCGAAAAGCTACAATGAAGGCGTCCGGGCCCACACGGTCCGGGCGCCTTTTTGGTGCAAAGTAACCTGACCCCAATGCACCATCCCAATGCACCATAGTTGATGGGAGGGCCATGTCGGATTCGCCTAATTTTTTGACCTATGCTCAGACGGCGTTTGATCCGTTTGAGGAGCGGCCGTTCTGCGCGGTGGACAGCCTGGTCTTTGCGTGGTTGTCCTATTTGCGTTTGCCGGGTGATATGGCGGAGCTGACGAACTGGCAGGGCCTAGACGTACGCGAGCTGCTGCGTGCCGAGTGCTATCGGGACATGATTGACGACTTGTGGGATCCAGAGGGGAGCAGGGCCTTGTTGGAGGCCGTGGCAGCAAATCCCAGATACCGCGGCGTGCACGTTTGCGGCTATCGTGCCGTGAGCGATGTGGTGGCGACGGAGCAGTTTGCAGCCATGGCGTTCCGGTTTCCGGCGGGGTTTAGCTATCTTTCCTTCCGGGGGACCGACAGCACGATTGTGGGCTGGAAAGAGGATTTTAACATGGCGTTCCGGTGTCCTGTGCCGGCCCAGGAATCCGCGGCGCGTTATGTGGACGAGGCGGCGGATGCGATTGACGGGCCGCTTTTGTGCGGAGGTCATTCCAAGGGCGGAAACCTTGCGGTGTACGGTGCGGCGATGTGCTCCGATGTCGCCCGTGAGCGAATCGAACGGGCGTATTCCCATGATGGTCCGGGCTTCGTCGAGGAGTTTCTGAACGGCAACGCCTTTGCCGATCTTTCCGGTCGAATCGACAAGACGCTACCTCGATCGTCGATCTTTGGCATGATGCTCGAGACACAGGAGGACTATGCCATCGTTGAGAGCACCGAGTTCAGCCTGCTGCAGCACAATCCCTTTAGCTGGGTGGTTGATGGTCACGACTTCGTGTACTGTGAGCGCCTGTCCGCCGGTGCTCGATACGTTGATGGTTCCATTCGCGAGATGCTGCTTGCAGTGTCGCCTAGCGAACGCGAGCGTTTTGTAGATGCGTTGTTCTCCGTGTTTGAGGCTACGGGTGCTGAGCGGTTTGCGGATATCGCTGGGAATCTGCGCGAGAGCCTGCCCGTGATGCTCCAGGCTGCGCAAGGCTTTGACAAGGATACACGACGCTTTGTCTCGCAGACCATCGTGGCAATCCTTAAATGCGCACTGTTGCCCAAACGACCCCAGATCGACGTGCCCGCTGCCGGCAAGAGTTTGGCAGAACAGCTCGAGGCTTGGCAGTCCGAGCTCCTGCGCTAGCCATTGATACAAAGCAACCTGTCCCCGATGCGCCAATCTTCGATGCGCCTGGGGCGGGCTCGACCGCTATACTGATTCGTGCCGAAATCAATCTAGAACGGAATGCCGTATATGAAAATCAATCACGCGATTCTGCATATCCTGGACTTTGACTCTGCCGTCAACGTCATGAGCCAACGCGAGCTCGATATCGAGAGCCGTACCGTGCGCAACTTCGTGACCACGCATCTGCGCCGCGCACGTACCTCGGCCGACAATAAACGCGCCACGTTTGCCGAGAACTCTGCGTTTGGCGGCGAGCTCAAGGGCTATTTCTTTGGCGAGCGCGAGTTCGTGGACCTGTCGCAGCAGATTGCGGAGTTTATCTCTTCCGAACTCACTAAGGCTGAGAAAGCCGAGTCCACCGACGTGCTTGTGGCGGACTTTGACGACGATGAGGATGCCCGCTGGTTTGCCGTGATGCTGCTGGGCTCCAAGCAGGCATTCATGCACGAGGTGGGTCGCGAAGAGGGCGAGGTGCGTAACGACATCGCGCGCCACTATGCCATTCTGCCGAACCCTTCGCAAAAGGTGCCGAGCTATGCAATCGTGCGTGCAAGCACCATGGAGATCGGCTATGTGGACAAGAAACGCAAGATCGCCGGCGAGGACCGTATGCTTATCCCCGATGGCCTGCTGCAGTGCGACACGGGCGTATCGGGCAAGGAGGTCATCGACACCGTGACGCGTGTGGTCGAGGAAGTCGCCGAGGAGCACGGTGCCAATACGGCCGTAGCGCTCGCCAAGGTTAAGGCTGCTGTTGCCGAGAAGGTCGAGGATGACGAGGAGCTGCCGCCTTGGGATATCGTCGACGAGGTCTTTGAGGACGA
>DBFBFY010000056.1:0-9902 GCA_048201615.1 Collinsella sp. | reverse complement strand
TATGGCGACGGCCGTCTGCGCGTCTCGGTCGATATCGACTTTGAGGTGCGCGATTGCATGGTGCCGCCGTTTATCTTGCAGCCGTTGCTCGAAAACTGCATCAAGCACGCGCAGCGCGAGACCGAGCCGCTTTCTATTCATGTTGGGGCTTTCGAGACCGATGACGGTTTGGAGATCATCGTCGAGGACGATGGCATCGGTATGAGCGAAGAGGTCTGCGCGCATCTGTTTGAGCAACATCGCCGAGAGGAGCCCGAGAGCATTACCGCCGACGGCTCCGTCAAGCGAGGTTGCGGCCTGGCGCTCTTCAACGTACTTCAGCGCATCCATTTCTTTTACGGAGAAGATTCCGGCATGCGCGTGAAGTCCCAGGAGGGCGTGGGAACGCAGGTCATCGTCGAGCTGAACGGCGAGCCGCATGAGCCGGCGCCGTTGACGGTGTGGCACGCGGTTGGATTGAGAGAAAAAGAGGGGGAGCACATATGTCCGAGGGTTGGAACATCCTGGTAGTTGATGACGAGCCTCCAATTAGGGCTGAGCTACGCTATCTGTTGGAAAAGGATACGCGTGTGGGCCAGATTGCCGAGGCGGGCAATGTCACCGAAGCCGTGGAGTCGATTCTGTCGAACAAGCCCGACGTGCTGTTTTTAGACATTACCATGCCCGGTCGCTCGGGAATTGAGCTTGCCGAGACGCTGCAGAACCTAAAGACGCCGCCGGTCGTGGTGTTTGTGACGGCATTTGCCGAGTATGCGGCTGATGCCTATAACCTCGATGCCGTCGATTATGTCGTCAAGCCGGTCGAGGACGCACGCCTGTCAAAGGCGCTCGACAAGATCGAGGCAGCCTTGGGTGTCCGTCGTGTTATCCACGCTCCGCGCCAGCCTTTGCGTCTGACGGTGGACCGCGGGGGCAAAAAGGTGTTCATTCCCGCCGCAGACGTCTGCTACTTTGAGGCGCGCGCCGATTTTTGCAACGCCATCTGCGCCGAGGGAACGTACCTGATCAATGAGTCGATCTCTTCGCTCGAACGTCGCTTGGGCTCCGAGGGCTTCATTCGTGTTCATCGCAGCTATCTGGTCAATTTGGAAGACGTGCACAATGTTGAGATTGGCTCCACGGGGTTGATGGAGCTCAGGCTCGACCGCGTGAGCTCGACGGTGCCGGTGTCCCGTCGTCGTGCCGCCGAGGTCAAGTCGCACCTGGGGCTTGCGTAAGAGGCTTGCGTGCCGTCGTTTGCCATCGCAGGTTTGGCATGGGCGCGCGGTGGGCATAATGGGTGGCATCGAATGAAATCGAAAGGATCATTATGCCCGCGCTTATCACCCATCATCTGTTTGGCGAGGAAAGCATCGACCGTCTTCCTCAGGGCGTCATCACGTCCGATGAAGAGCGCATTGCCTTTATCTTGGGCAACCAAGGCCCCGACCCGTTTTTCTTTCACATTCTGACACCGCGTGTTTCCGACTGCACGCTGCTGGCGCAGGTCATGCATCGGTCGCGCATGTCTCGCCAGTTCGCGTGCCTGCGCGACGGCGTGTCGCATCTGCTGCCGCGCGACGCCAGCTTGGGTCGCGCCTTTGCGCTGGGCCTGCTGTCTCATTACGTGCTCGACCGCAACGCCCACCCCTTTGTCTACGAGCAGCAGTTTGGCATTGTAGATTCCGATCCCGAGCTCGAGGCTTCGGGCAGCCAAGTACACGCCGTGCTCGAAAGCGATCTGGACGTGCTGATGCTGCAGCTCAAGCGCGACGGGGCCACGGTCGAGGACTATCCGCCGGCGGGCGAGATCGTCACCACCGATCGCATCAATCGCGTGGCCGGCGTGCTGATGAGCTATGTTGCCGGACGCGTGTACGGCATTGACATTCCGGCAGGGGAGTACGGTGCTGCCGTTGCCAATATGCAGCGACTTTACCGCGCGATTGAGCCGGCCGGCTCCGCAAAGACGCGCGCGATCTCGCTGGTTGAGGGCTTGGTGCACGACTACTCGCTGCTCGACGGCCTTGCCCATCGTGTGACGACGGAGCTGCCCGAGCGCACCGGTAACCTGGGCCATCTGACATGGAAGAATCCCTTTACCGACGAGGTCTCGAACGAGAGTTTCCCCGAGGTCTTTGATCGCGCGCTGGTCGATTACGAGTGCACGGTCGCACGTTTTATCGAGACCGGTGACATGGATGCCGTGACCAGTCACGTCAACTACAGCGGTCGCGCGCTCAATGCCGATGAGGAGTTCGACCGCGAGGAATAGGGCCCGTGCGTGCCCCTTTGCCGAATCCTTACCGGCGGTTCTGGACAATTGGGGTACGATGAACTAACTGCATATCGGGCGAATACGAAGGGTCCCTGTCCATGAAATACACCAAGCTCGAGCGTAACTGGGTTATGTACGATGTGGGCAATTCGGCCCTTGTGCTGCTCAATACCTCGGTGGTGCCCATCTACTTTAACGCCATCAATACCGGCGCTTCCTCGGCCGACCTGGTGGTCGCCTGGGGCAATGCACAGACGATCGCCTCGCTGGTCATTGCCATGCTCATGCCCATTCTGGGCGCGCTTGCCGACTACGCCGGTAACAAGATCAAGTTCTTCTTGGGCTTCTTCCTCACGGGCCTGGTGCTTTGCCTGGCGCAGGCTATCCCAATGTCCGCCATGGTATTTTTGACCGTGTACGTGCTGTGCACCATCGGCCTTAACTCTTCTATGACGTTCTACGACGCCATGCTGCCCGACGTTACCACCGACGAGCGCATGGACGCCGTGTCCAGCTCGGGCTATGCCTGGGGCTACATCGGTTCCACCGTGCCGTTCGTCATCTGCCTGGCGCTCATCATGGGTGGCCCCGCTCTTGGCGTCCCCACCATGCTGGCAACGCGTCTGTCGTTTATCATCACTGGTGCCTGGTGGCTCATCTTTACCCTGCCGCTCATTCGCACCTATAAGCAAAAGTACGGTCGCGAGCGCGGTCCCGAGGACACTATCGGCCACATCGTGGGCGGTGTGTTCTCCGAGGTCGGACACACCATGCGCGAGATTGCCCACAACAAGACCGTGCTGGTCTACATGATCGCGTTCTTCTTCTATATCGACGGTGTGCACACGGTCATTTCCATGGCCACCAGTTACGGATCGGCCTTGGGCATCGATTCGACGCAGCTGGTGCTTGCGCTGCTCGTTACGCAGTTCGTGGCCTTTCCGTCCGCCATCATCTACGGTAAGCTCGCCGGACGCGTGGGCACGCTCAACATGATTCTGGTGGCGGTCGCCGCCTACATGGGCATTGTGCTGTTCGCCGCGTTCTTCCTAAAGACTGCCTTTGAATTCTGGGTGCTTGCCATTATGGTCGGCCTGTTCCAGGGCGGCGTGCAGGCGCTCAGCCGTAGCTACTTTGGCCGCATTATCCCCAAGGAAAAGTCCAACGAGTACTATGGCTTCTTTGACATCTTTGGTCGTTATGCAAGCGTTATGGGCACCTTCCTGGTGTCGGTCGTCACCTCGCTGACCGGCAACCCGTCGCTGGGCGTCCTTTCCATTGGCGCGCTGCTGATTGTTGGCTTTATGCTGCTGGTCCGCCTGTCCCGCATGACTCGGGCGGCAGAGCATGCCGCATAGGAGCGAGCGGCTATTGTGCCTGTCCACGGTACTCTTTTGGGGTTATCCGCAATAAACATTGCGACTTGCGAGCAATGATTTGCCCAAGTGGGTATGATGGAATCAGCTAGGTCGCGGGGCGTCGCCTGTGTTTGGCGGCGTCCCGTTTTTGTGTTGCAGGGAGGGTAAGGCATGAACGCCACAGTCGTGATTCCAACGTATTGGGCGGGCGATGACGCTTGCGCAAACGCCCCTGGCACGTATGACCATTCGACGCGACTCAACGCCGACAATCCCGAACTCGACCGCTGTCTGGCCTCGCTTGAGCAGGTACGTGACATCCCGCGCATCATCCTTTTGGTGGTCTGTCCCGTTTCTGCCACAGCCGATGTGTCGCTGCGCGTGCGCGAGATTATCGACGCGCATCCCACGCTCAAGGTCACCGTTGTCACCAACACCCAGGCCTCGCGCATCGCAGACCGGGTTGCTCAGATCGCGCCCAAGGGTTCGGGCGAGTGCGTGAGCCTGCGAGGCTACGGTGCCATCCGCAACATGGGGCTAGCCTGCGCCGCTGTGCTGGGTCATGACGCGGTTATCTTTTTGGATGACGATGAGACTGTCATCGACGCCGACTTTATGAAGCGCGCGACCTATGCGTTGGGGCAGCAGACGCGTCAGGGCTTGCCGATCTTGGTCAAGAGCGGCTATTTCTACGATCGCGACGGCTCGCCGCTGGCTCCCACGGACAAGGCGGGCATCTGCCATTGTTGGTGGACCAAGCGCATCGAGTTCAACCGTTGGATGAAAAAGGCGCTCTCGGGCACCCGCATCTCGCGCTCCAACTACGTGTGCGGCGGCCTGATGGCCCTGCACGCCCGCGCCTTTACGCGTGTGGCCTTTGACCCGTTTATCACCCGCGGCGAGGACTTGGATTACCTCTTTAACATGCGCATGTTTGGCTACGACGTGTGGTTCGATAACGAGTGGACCGTGCGCCATCTGCCTCCGGAGTCCGAAAAGCGCTCACCGCGCTTTATGCAGGATGTATACCGTTGGTACTACGAACGGGCCAAGTTGACATTCGCCGCGCATCAAAAGGAGCTCATTCCCGTTACGGCGGCATCACTCATGCCCTACCCGGGCCCGTGGATTTCGCGCGAGCTCGACGACCGCGTGCGCAAGACCGCTATGGTCCGCAGCGTGTTTACCCGCGAGCATGAGGGCTACCTGCGCATCTGGCGCCACGGTATTGACGAGGCCAAGACCTACGCGCGCCAAAACGCCGCAAGCTACCTGCGTTTCCAGAGCTTTTGGCCCAAGATCATGGACGGGCTTTGGCGTGACGCACAACTGATCAGTATCCTGGAGGGGGCCGAATGATCGACCGCCGCGCCCAGCGCGATAGTTCAATATCAATCTTTCGCATCATTGCCGTTGCCTGCGCCATTTGCGTGCTGGTGTACTTTATTTTTGCCTTGGTGACCGGTATCGAGCCGATCGCCACGGTGATTGCCTGCGCGCTGCTGTGCATCTTTCTGTGCATCTTTATCTTTTTGACGCTCAATCCCGATTCGGTGCGCTCCCAGTACACCGAGGAGACGCTCTCGGTGGCCTCGGCCATGCTCGAGGACATTAAGGGCGGTCTGACGCAGGAGTCGGCGCGTTTGGTGTGCCGGCGCATTTTGCCCGAGACGCGCGCCATGACGGTGGCCATCACCGACGAGGGCAACGTGTTGGCCTGCGCGGGCGAGTTTGAGGAAAAACTACTGCCAGATTCTCCCATCCACACGCTTGCCACACGCTACGTTATCGAACATGGCATCGTGCAGTCGTTCAACCGTATGGTGGATGTCGTGGGCTCGGATGGCTCGCACAACCAAGTCCCCGCCGGCATTATCGCCCCCATCAAGGTGGGCGATCGTACCGTCGGCACGCTCAAGTTCTACTACAAGACCCCGCGCGCCGTCGACCGTACCCAGTACGCGCTTGCCTCGGGCTTTGCCGAGATCTTGTCCACGCAGCTCGCCATCCACGAGCTCGAGGTGCAAAAGGAACTCACAGCGCGCGCCGAGGTGCGTGCGCTGCAGGCGCAGATTAACCCACACTTCCTGTTCAACACGCTGAACACCATTGCATCGTTTACGCGCACCGACCCGCTGCGGGCCCGCGAACTGCTTCGTGAGTTCTCATCGTTCTATCGTGCCACGCTCGACAACTCGGGATCGCTTATTCCGGTCTCGCGCGAGGTTGCACAGACCAAGCGCTACCTTACCTTTGAGAAGGCCCGCTTTGGCGAGGACCGCGTGCTTGCGACGTTCGATGTGTCCGAGGACGTGGAAGATACGCTGGTGCCGGCGTTCGTGATCCAGCCGATTGTCGAGAACGCCGTACGTCATGGTATGGGCGATGACGACGCCCTGAGGATCGACGTGACCGTTCACCAAGACGGCGAGGATGCAATCTTGATTGCCGTGGCCGATAATGGCGTGGGCATGGATGAGGGTACCGCCGCCAGACTGTTTGACGAGCGCTCTGCCCGTCCCGACGCCAGCTCTCCCCAGGGTGGCGGCGCCGGTGTGGCCATGCACAATATTTCGGAGCGCATCCATCGCTTTTATGGGCCGCACTCCTATACGCGTGTCGAATCGGCGCCGGGCAAGGGCACCAAAGTGCTCCTTCATCTTGATTTGTCAGAGAGCATCTTTGACATTCAAGAGTAAAATAAAGGGCTACGGGCTCAACGTCATGCGACGGATGCCCGGCGTAGTTAGTTGACGAAAGGTTTTATCCCTATGCTGCGTGCGATGATTGTGGATGATGAGGCGCCGGCTCGCTCGGAGCTTCGCTTCCTGCTCGAGCAAACGGGCAAGATCGGCACGATCACGGAGGCGTCGAGCGTCCGCTCCGCCATCGAGATGCTTATGGAAAGTCGCGTGGATGTCGTGTTTCTCGATATCTCGATGCCCGGTGCCTCGGGCCTGCAACTTGCCGAGGCGCTGCATAAGCTCAAAAATCCGCCGGCGATCGTGTTTGTGACTGCGTATAGTGACCATGCGGTCGAGGCATTCGACGTGGATGCCGTCGATTATCTGATGAAGCCGGTCGAGGAAGCTCGCTTGGATCGCGCGATCGAGAAGGTCATGCAACGCGCCAAGCCGGTTACGGACAGCAAGGTGACCATCGAGCGTATCCCGGTGGAAAAGGGCGGCCGCAAGGTGCTCATTCCCGTGGACGACATTCGCTTTATCATGGCCAAGGACGATTACTCCTGCATCTATACCGTCGATGATCGCTTTTTGTCGACGACCTCGCTGGCGCAGTTTGAGGCCAAGCTCTGCGACTTTGGCTTCTTCCGTGTTCACCGCCGCTATATCGTCAACTTGGCGTGCGTCACGGATGTGGAGACGGTGCCCTCGGGCGCCATCCAGCTGGGCATTACGGGCGTCGACGAACGCGTGCCGGTTTCGCGCCGCCGCGTCGTGCCGCTCAAGAAGGCTCTGAGTCTCTAGCACACTGGCCCCGCAGCCCTGTAGACCCATCGTCTGCGGAGCCGTGGGGCCTTTTTGTATGTATCTGCCGAATCGTTTTTTGCGGAAGGGATCCCATGAACAGTGCAAGCGCCAAGCGTATCGACATCATCTCGGACACCCACGGCTATCTTTCGCCTGCGCTCCTGGATGAGCTTGAGGGCGCAGACCTGATTATCCACGCCGGCGACCTCACGTCAGAGATGGACTACGAGCACCTATGCACCATCGCCCCCGTGCGGGCCGTACTGGGCAACAACGATTACTACCGCGACTACGGCCCCGATGTAGACCGTCTTGCGCTCTTTACCTACGAAGGCCTCAAATTCGCCGTAGCCCACTACCGCGAAGACCTTCCGGTGGGATCCGTAGACGTAGCCATCAACGGCCACACCCACGTAACCAAAGAAGCCCAAGTGGGCCGTTGCTTAGTCCTCAACCCGGGCAGCGCCAGCTACCCCAGAGGCACCCGAGGCCCCACCATGGCCAGAATGCTAGTAAAAGACGGCAAGATCATAAGTACCAAGTTTATTGACCTAGACTAACCGCAACAAAAACGGGGGATGCACAATGCATCCCCCGTTTTTCTTTGAGCCAAAGGCCGAAGTTCAACAAGATCCATCAGACCAACCCCGCCGAGGAGCACGCGGGCTAGCCGCGCAGCGGCGCACGCCCGCAAAACTGGTTGAATAATGTGACGGCAGGGAGGGTCTCCGGGGCTGAGGGCGGGGGTTAAGTTTGTCGCGAGTTCCGCACGCAAAGGAAAGCACTTAATGTGCTTTCCGTCTTGCGCAGGACTGTAGAGCAGCAAACTTAACCCCCGCCCTCAGCCCCGGAAGCCCTCCCGGATGGCCCCAAAAAATTTTTCAAAAAAGTTGTTGCGCGCCGGACAGACTTCTGTGTATACTAATCCCCGCAGCGCACGCGAGCGGAAACAAACGCGAACGTCTGCCTGGGGAGTTAGCTCAGTTTGGTTAGAGCGCCGGCCTGTCACGTCGGAGGTCGCGGGTTCGAGCCCCGTACTTCCCGCCAACGCAATTAAAGCCACGTCTTCGGACGTGGCTTTTTGCGTTTGATGCACTTTGTTTCGATAGAACGATCGCCCTAGTGCATCTTCGCCCAGAATCCCCGCGCCTTCGGGAACGCGAGTAAAATCTAATAAGTATATCTGTCTGAACAACAGCTTTGTTGCGCAACACCTGTTCTACGAGACAGGGGGGTTAGGTTATACTAAATTGCACTGTGCGCCGCATCTGATGCATTTCGCTCCAAGCGCGGCACTCAGTGGATATCCGATTTACCATTTGGATGTCCTGGCGGTCATTTAGCGTCTCGACACAAGCTCGGCCCCGGAGCTCGTTCGAGCTGTTCGTATTCCTTGAAAGGGGAAAAATGGACATATCGAGGAAGACTGATTACGCCCTTCGTATGCTGGCGATGCTTGCCGAGGATCCGGAGTGTTTGCTTTCTGTTCGCACCGCTGCCGAAGAGGTCAATGTCCCGTATTCGTTTGCCCGCTCGATTCAGCACGGTTTGGTCCAGGCCGGTATTGTGGAGAGCCTGCGTGGCGTCCACGGTGGCATGCGTCTCAAGGTTAGTCCGGACGACGTCACTATCCGCCAGGTCGTCGAGGCCGTTCAGGGTCCTATGGTTATGAACGATTGCACCGCGCCCGATGGTGACTGTGCGCGCATGGGCGCGTGCTGCTATCATCCCCTGTGGGCCGGAGCTCAGGCGTTGATGCGCGACTACCTCGATTCCGTTTCGCTCGGCGACATCGTCGCTCATCGCCAGTTCCCGGCCGTCGATCCCAAGTTCGCCGACCGCGAAGCGTTTCCCGAGTACGCCACCTGCGCGTGTGCTTACCGGGAGGAATAGCGCCGCATAAGGAGCATAGCCATGATTCAGGACCCCTTTCGTTCGATGATTCGTTCGGAAGGGGTCCTGCGTTATCGCGACCTTCCGTGGCGCCGCACACGCGATCCGTACATCATTTGGCTTTCTGAGGTCATGCTGCAGCAAACGCAGGTGCCGCGTGTGGAGGCGCGCATGCCGGTGTGGCTCGATCGTTTTCCGACTGTGCAGGCGCTTGCCCAGGCCGCGCCTTCCGATGTTTTGGACGCTTGGCAGGGCATGGGCTACAACCGACGCGCTCTGGCGCTTCATGGGGCCGCTCAACGGGTCGTAGAGGATTGGGGCGGGGAGTTTCCGCGCGAGACGCGTGACCTGGTCGCCCTGCCTGGTATTGGCCCGGCAACGGCGCAGGGTATCCGGTCGTTTGCGTTTGATCTTCCAGGTGTGTATCTGGAGACCAACGTGCGCACGGTCTTTTTGCATCATTTCTTTCCCGATGTACCGGCTGTTCCCGATCGCGAGCTGGTGCCGCTGATCCAGGCTGCTTGTCCGGCGGCTCCCGGTGCGTCGGCGGACGAGATTGCGCCCTTTGCCGCGCCTCAAGACGATGCCGACACGCCACGCGCGTGGTATTACGCGTTGCTAGATTACGGTGCATATCTAAAAAAGACGTTGCCCAATCCGTCCAGGCGCTCGGCGGGCTATAGTCGTCAGTCCAAGTTTGAGGGCTCGCGTCGCCAAAAGCGCGCGCATATCGTGCGTATGTTGCTGGCAGCGCGCGATGGCCAGCCGGCGGGGATTACGCTTGCTGATGCCGTGGTGGGCGTTAACGAGATGGAAGCGGCAGCCGGTCGCGGGCCGGTCGAGTGCGACTTGATCGCGGGCATTCTAGCTGACCTGGAGCGCGAGGGCTTTTGCCGAGCCGAG
>DBFBFY010000055.1:0-4323 GCA_048201615.1 Collinsella sp. | reverse complement strand
GGCGATGCCGAGCTTTTGGATATAGCCCTTAAAGTCGCTCGCGCTCTCCAACATGTCGCGCAGGACGCTCTTGGGCGAGAGCTGGTAGTCGTTGGCCCAAGGTACTTCCTGGCAGTACTTGTCGAAGGCGGCATCGAGCAAGTCCTCGAGCGGCTTTTCGTAGGTGACGTCCTGGATGCGCTCCAGGCGTTCCTCATATTCGACGCCGTCAGCCTTCATTTCGGCCATCGCGCGGTCGCGCGCGGCGCGCTCCTGTGCACGCAGCACCTGCTTGGGATCCTCGAGCGTTGCCTCGACCATCGAGATCAGATCCATGGTATAGGTCTCGCTCTCGGGGTCGAGCAGCTCCAGCGCGGCAAGCAAAAACGGCGAGAGCGGCTGGTCGAGCGCAAAGTCCTCGGGCAGATCGACCGTCAGCGCATAGTCGATGTCTGGTGCGGCGTCAGCCGGAGCGTCAGGCGCGGGCGGCACCTCGGTGCGAACGACGACGCCGGAATCGATGAGCGTGGCGAAGATTTCGTCGGCACGAACCTCGAGCTTGGCCTTTTCCTCGGGCGTTTGCAGGCTTGTCTCGATGAGGTCGTGCACACGGGCGCGAGCATCGCCGCCCTGCTCGACCACGCTAATCACCATGGAGTGCGTGATACGCAGGCGTGGCTTGAGTGTCTCGGGCTGCGTTTCGATCAGGCGCTCAAAGGTCTGCTTGTTCCATGTGACAAAGCCCTCGGGGGCCTTTTTCTTTTTAATTTTACGGAGCTTCTTGGGGTCGTCGCCCGCCTTGGCCATGAGCTTTGCGTTCTCGATCTCGTGCTCCGGGGCCTCGGCGATCACCATGCCCTCGGTGTCAAAGCCCGAACGCCCGGCGCGACCAGCGATCTGATGGAACTCGCGGGCGCGCAGGCGACGCATCTTGTAGCCATCGAACTTGGTGAGCGCGGTGAGCACCACGGTGTGGATGGGTACGTTGATGCCGACGCCGAGTGTGTCGGTGCCGCAAATGACGGGCAGTAGGCCCTGCTGCGCCAGGCGCTCGACCAGGAGGCGATAGCGCGGCAGCATACCGGCGTGGTGCACACCGACGCCACATCCGAGCAGACGTTTGAGGATCTTGCCAAAAGCCGTGGAGAAGCTCGTGCCTTTGGCGGCTTCCTTAATAGCCTCGCGCTGCTCCTTGCTGGCAATGCCAAAGTTGGCGAGGGATTGCGCCGTCGCAAGGGCGGCGTCCTGGCTAAAGTGCACGATATAGAGCGGGGCCTCTCCACGGCGCATGGCGAGCTCGACCGTGCCCTCGAGCGAGGTCGTCACGTAGTCGTAGCTCAGCGGCACGGGGCGCGGGGCATCGACGACCAAGTCGCAGGTAGCACCGGTGTGTTCCTCGAGTGAGGCGGCGATGGCAGTGACATCGCCGAGCGTGGCGCTCATGAGCATGAATTGCGTGTGGGGCAGGGTGAGCAGCGGCACCTGCCATGCCCAACCGCGATCGGGGTCGGCAAAGTAATGGAACTCGTCCATGGCAACGCAGCCCACGTCGGCGTCCTCGCCCTCGCGCAGTGCATCGTTGGCAAGGATTTCGGCTGTGCAGCAGATGACGGGCGCCTTGGTATTGATATGCGTGTCGCCGGTGATCATGCCGACGTTATCGCGGCCGAGCACCTGCACCAGGTCGAAGAACTTTTCGCTGACCAGAGCCTTGATAGGAGCCGTGTAGTAGCAGCGCTTGCCCTGTGCCATGCCCATAAAGAGCATGCCCAGCGCGACAAGCGACTTGCCCGATCCGGTCGGTGTTCCCAAAATGACATGGTCACCGGCGGCTAGATCCATGAGGGCCTCTTCCTGGTGGTCCCACAGCTCAATACCGCGATTGCTCGTCCATTCAAAGAAGCGTTCGAAGGCCTGGTCGGGCGTGAGCCATGGTTCGGGCTCGCTGCCATCCTCGGGCTCCCACCAGGTGGGGGAGAGTGCGCCGAGCGAGCCGAACTCGGCTTCGGTTCCCGTGCCGCCCGAGAATGAGCTGGCGGCGCCGGCGCCGGAAACGGTGCTGGCGGAAGTATCTGTCGTGGTCTGTGCCATGTGGTTGCTTTCTCTCGCGTTTGCCCGCCAACTATTATGGCGTAGCGGCGGCGCGGGGTGCCAGCGCGCGAGAAAATGCAGGAAATGGGCGTTCTGTCCAGCTGTTTGGTACAGTTGCCAGCTAAGTGAGTAGACTTTTTGCGATATCGCGAGCACATGGCTTTTGTGCAAGGGATCTACCTGCGGTTTTAGTTTTCGTTATTCGGGTTGTGCTTGGCTATTGCAAAAAAGTCTACTCACTTAGGCTTGACGGTCGTTTGCTGGCGCCTATTTGCGCTTGTTTGCGCTTGTTTGCTGACGCCGCGACCATCAGAAGCCCCCTAGGACTCCTGCGGCAGGCGCTTCTTGCCTTTGCGGGCACGGTTTTTAAAGTTCTCGACGGCCTCTTCCATGCCGAGAGGCACGTAGGTGAGCTCATCGAGGTTGTCGGGCAGGTAGCAGGCAAGGCTTTGCTCCTGCGCTCGGCCTGCTGCGAGTTGCTCTTCGGTAGGCTTCTCGCCGGGTGTGGCGCAAATGCCATAGACGGCGGCACCCATCTCGCGCGTGCGGCATTCATATTCGGTCTCGGGGTGCTCGGGATGGTCGCGGCGGACGTCGTCACTAACCCAAAGCGTGTCGTAGCCGGCCGCGGCAAACTGCCCCAGGGCGTAGTCGCGCAATGGCTTGCTGTCGGTTCGCAGCGTGACGGTAGCGCCGGCTGCAAAGAGCGAGCGGTAGAGCATCAGATGGTCGACATGGACGAGTCGTTTTTTGGCGTACTTGGCCTTGGGCTGCGGCGTGGGAAAGTTGATGGTGATGGAATCGAGCTCGCCTGCGGCAAACAGCTGCGGCAGCGATGCGGCGCCTCGGGGCAGGACGAGTGCGTTGGTCAGTTCCTGCTCATAGATTTTCTGCGCGGCATAGGCGATGCAGATGGGCTCCTGGTCCATGCCGATAAAGAGGGTGTCAGGTTCACGGTGAGCTCGCTCAACCAGATAGGTGCCTTTGCCACAGCCCAGATCTAGATGAAGGCGGGTGAAGGACGAGCCACCAACCGGCGCACAGGCTTCACGCCAATCTCCGGCATAGGCCTCGGGGTTCGTCTCAATCGCATCGGCGTAGCGCTCCAGGCGCTCCTCGAGCACAAAGTTCTTAGGCGTGCGAACGTGGACGGCTCCCATGAGGCTCCTTGGTCATAAGTGTGGAACGCATAGCTGCACGTTCCGTCAATGGGTTGAAAAAAGGGGTGGGCATGGTTTGCCCGAAAATTGCGGCGCGGCTCGACGGCGAGTCGTCAGTGTCTACAGACGCTTGAGAATCACATAGCGATTGAGCTCTCCGCTGCGACCGTCGGCATGGAAGCGCTCAAGCTCGCGCACGGGGACCTCGCCGCTCTTGTAGAACGTACGGACGCCGCGCACCAGGTCGGTGATCTGCTGATCGTCAAAGTGATGGCAATAGCGGTAGGCGTGGCGGTCGTTTTGCCAGCCAATGAGGTGGTCGCCGGCTTCAAACTGCGCTGAATCGTAACCCTCAAACGGCGGGGTGAGCTCGGCGCGGGCCTCGGCACGAACGGCCTTGCGCGCCATGCGCTCGTCGTTCATAAACTCCCAAAAGCTGATGGCGATGATGCCACCTGGGCGCGTCTGACGCACCAGGGCGTCGAGCACGCGTACGCGATACTCGCACGACGGCACGTGGTGCATAAAGCCAAAGCAGACCGAGATGTCGGCGAGCGGGGCGTCGAAAAGCACGTCGGGCGTCTCGGCGGGGTTGAGCTTCATAAGGGCGTCGAGCACATCGAGTTCCTGGAAGTGCAGGTTGGGAATGCGCAGGGCGTGACCGCGTGCATCGATGGCCAGGTCTTGGCACGAGTCGACGCCATAGAACTCAAACGGGCAGCTGGCATCTGCCGAGGGGTTTGCGCCGTCGACGCCCTTGGCGGCAAGTGCGCCGCCGGCGGCAAAGTTCTCGAATCGCATGTTGCCGCAGGCGAGGTCGAAGACGCGGACGGGATGCTCGATCGTGGCGACGTCGAGCTGCCCGAGCGCGATGTCCATGGTGCGCACCCAGCCGGGCCACGGGGCCTGGCGCGTATCGGAAAAGGAGGCGGAGTGCTCGCGATAGAACGTGTTGTTGAGCTGGATGAGCGATGAGGCGAAATCGCGGTTCACGGCGCGGAACTCCCTCCGTTGGCGGTGCGGAATTAACAGTACGACCATACTACCGTTAACGCCGCAACGGGGACAACCGAGCCGTGGGTCATTGCTTTGT
>DBFBFY010000054.1:0-6522 GCA_048201615.1 Collinsella sp. | reverse complement strand
GCATCCGGGCCTTTGCTAGCAACTTGATGTTGCGGGCAGCTTAGAACTTGTGGCCGCACTTCTTGCAGACGCGCAGCTTGTTCTTGCCGTCCTTCTCGTGACCGACGCGGGTAACCTTACCGCACTCGGGGCAAACGAGATTGACGTTGGAGGCGTCGATGGGAGCCTCCTGCGAAACGATGCCGCCCTGCTGGTTGGCAGCGTTGGGCTTGACGGCCTTCTTGACGACCGAAACGCCCTCGACAACGACCTTGTTCTCGGCGGGAAGAGCACGCAGGACAACGCCCTGCTTGCCGCGATCCTTACCAGAGAGAACCTGGACCTTATCGCCCTTCTTGATATACATATATCTCCCCTAACTACAGGGTCTCGGGAGCGAGCGAGACGATCTTCATGTACTTCTTGTCACGAAGCTCGCGAGCGACAGGCCCGAAGATACGGGTGCCGACGGGCGAACCATCGTTGTTGATGACAACGCAGGCGTTCTCATCAAAGCGAATGTAGGAGCCATCCTTGCGGCGGATCTCCTTAACGGTGCGAACGACGACGCAACGGACAACGTCCTTCTTCTTGACGTTGGCGCCAGGGGTAGCCTCCTGGACAGCACCGATGAACACATCGCCGATGCCTGCATAACGACGCTTGGAACCGCCAAGCACCTTGATGCAGCGAATCTTGCGAGCGCCGGAGTTGTCGGCGACGTTCAGCATGGTTTGCATCTGAATCATGGTAGATGTTCCTCCGAACTAAGAACCGAAGAGAGGTGCGCAGCCTTTATGCGGCCCGTGGTATGCAAGCCAGGCATACGCACATCTTCGGAAACGTACAAGTCGTAAGAGCGACTGCTTATTTAGCGCGCTCGACGACCTCGATGAGGCGCCAACGCTTCATCTTGGACATAGGACGGGTCTCCATAACGCGGACGGTGTCGCCCACGCCAGCCGTGCACTCCTCGTCGTGAGCGTGCAGCTTCTTGGAGCTGGTCATCATCTTGCCGTACTTGGGGTGACGCTTGCGCTCGGTGATGGTGACAACGATGGTCTTGGCACCGGAGACGGAGGTAACGACACCCGTACGGACCTTACGCGAGTTACGCGAATCAGTCATGTTCTCTCCTTAGGTCCTACTCGGCGACAGCGGACTTCTCCGCTGCGATCTCGCGGGCGCGCTGCTCCGTGAGGACGCGAGCGATGTCCTTCTTCACGGTGTTGACGCGAGCGGTGTTGTCCAGCTGGCTGGTGGCCATCTGGAAACGAAGGTTAAAGAGCTCGGCGCGCATTTCCTTCAGCTTCTCAACGAGCTGAGCGTCCGAGAGCTCACGAATCTCTGCGGGCTTCATTAGTTCTCCTCCTTGGCGGCGGCGGCGTCCTCAGCAGCCCACTTGGCCTCGAGAGCGGCCTCCTCAGCCATCTCCTTCTCGATGCGCTGCTCAGCGTTCTTGGCAGCAACAATCTTGGTCTTGATGGGAAGCTTGTGCTGTGCAAGACGCAGAGCCTCGCGAGCGACCTCCTCGGGCACGCCCTTGACCTCGAACATGATGCGGCCGGGCTTGACGACGGCCACCCACTCCTCGGGGTTACCCTTACCAGAACCCATGCGAGTCTCGGCAGGCTTCTTGGTGATGGGCTTATCGGGGAAGATCGTGATGTAGACACGACCGCCACGCTTCATGTAGCGGGTCATGGCAATACGAGCGGCCTCGATCTGACGGTTGGTAATCCAATGGGCCTCGAGAGCCTGGATACCAAACTCGCCGAAATGCAGCTCGGTATTACCCTTGGCCTGGCCCTTCATGGAGCCACGCTGCACCTTGCGGTGAAGAATACGCTTAGGGGCAAGCACTACTGACCCCTCCTCTCGGAGTTACGACGACGAGGACGGGAAGAGCCCTCGAGTGCAGGGTTGGGAACAGGCTGGCCCGGGAGCTTCTCGCCCAGGTAGATCCAGACCTTCACGCCGCAAGCGCCCATGGTGGTGCTGGCGACAGCCGTGCCGTAGTCGATCTTGGCACGGAGGGTGTGCAGAGGCACGCGACCCTCACGGTACCACTCACGACGGCCCATCTCGGCACCGCCGAGACGACCGGAGCACTGGATACGGATGCCCTTGGCGCCGGCCTTGCGGGCGGACTGGACAGCCTTGCGCATAGCGCGACGGAAGGCAACGCGGCCCTCGAGCTGCTCAGCGATGGACTGAGCAACGAGGTTGGCGTCGAGCTCGGGGCGCTTGATCTCGACAACATCGACGGAGAGCTGGCCCTTGGAGACGCCAGCGACCTTCTCGAGCTCGGTACGGAGGGTATCGATCTCGGCACCCTTCTTACCGATGACAACGCCGGGGCGAGCGGTGAGGATGATGACCTTCACCTTGTCGCCAGCGCGCTCGATCTCGACGCGGGAGACAGCTGCGCGGGAAAGACGCTTCTCGAGGTACTTGCGGATCTCGAGATCGTTACCGAGGGTCTTAGCGTAATCCTTCTCTGCGAACCAGCGGGAGCGCCAGTTCTCGGTGATGCCAAGACGGAAGCCGGTGGGGTAGACTTTCTGACCCATACAGCTTTACGCCTCCTTTCGAGGAGCAACGACGACGGTGATGTGGGAAGTACGCTTCAGAATGCGAGAAGCGGAACCCTTGGCGCGGGGACGGATGCGCTTAAGCGTCGGACCCTCGTCAACATAGGCAGCGGCGACAACCAGGTTGTCGGCACGCAGACCGTTGTTATTCTCGGCGTTCGCAACGGCGGAACGGAGAACCTTCTCGACATCCACGGCGACGGCGCGGTCGCAGAAGTGGAGGATGTCGAAGGCCTGAGCGACAGGCTTGCGGCGGATCAGATCGACCACCAGGCGGGCCTTGCTGGGGGAAACACGCACGTACTTAGCGACGGCGCGAACCTCGGTGGCCTCAGTTTCAATAGACTTAGTTGCCATTTACGGTTAACCCCCTATTTGGCCTTGTGGCCACGGAACGTACGAGTCGGCGCGAACTCGCCGAGCTTGTGACCAACCATGGACTCGGTAACATACACGGGCACATGCTTGCGGCCGTCGTGGACGGCGATGGTGTGACCAACCATCTCGGGGAAGATGGTGGACGCGCGGGACCAGGTCTTCACGACGTCCTTCTTGCCAGCCTCGTTCATCGCGGTGATACGCGAGAGAAGGCGAGTCTCCACGAACGGGCCCTTTTTGAGACTTCTGCTCATAAGTGCTTTCTCCTAAAACTCGGTATCCGAAATTACTTCTTACGGCGACGAATGATGTGCTGGTTCGAGACCTTCTTCTTCTTGCGCGTACGAAGGCCCTTCGTCGGCTTACCCCAGGGGGTAACAGAGGGACGACCAGAGGTGTGGTTCTTGCCCTCGCCACCGCCGTGCGGGTGGTCGACAGGGTTCATGACGGTACCGCGGACGGTCGGGCGCACGTTCATGTGGCGCTTACGGCCGGCCTTGCCGATGACGATGTTGGAGTGATCGGCGTTGCCGACCTCACCGACGGTGGCGCGGCAGGTAACGAGGATGCGGCGCATCTCGGAGGAAGGCATACGGACGATGGCGTACTTGCCCTCCTTACCCATCAGCTGGCAGGAGTTACCGGCGGAACGGGCGATAGCGGCGCCCTTGCCCGGCTGGAACTCGACGGCGTGGATGAGCGTACCGACGGGGATGTCGGCGAGGGGCAGAGCGTTGCCCGGCTTGATGTCGGCGTCAGAACCGGACATGATGGTCTGACCGACCTCGAGGCCCTTGGGGGCCAGGATGTAGCGCTTCTCACCGTCAGCGTAGTGCAGCAGAGCGATGCGAGCGGAACGGTTCGGATCGTACTCGATCGTGGCAACCTTGGCGGGCACGCCGTCCTTGTTGCGCTTGAAGTCGATCACGCGGTAACGACGCTTCACGCCGCCGCCCTGGTGGCGGGTGGTGATGCGGCCGTTGTTGTTACGACCGGCCTTCTTGGGCAGGGGCTCGAGAAGAGACTTCTCGGGCTTGGTGCAGGTGATCTCGGAGAAGTCGGAGATCGTCTGCCAACGCCTACCAGCGGAGGTCGGCTTAAGGTGCTTTACAGCCATTACAATCCCTTTCAATAGGAATCCGTTAGCCATCGCAGACAGGGATTCGAGGTTCTGCCTCGGGTGCGATGACACCGGACGTATACACGGTTCCGGGCGTGTCCATTTTATACGCCCAAAACCTTGAGCTCTCGCCTCCCCTATTTGGGAGGCATGAGCTCACTCAACAGCAGCGAGTCTTAGGCCTGGTTGCCAAAGACCTCGATGGTGTCGCCCTCGGCCAGCGTGACGATGGCCTTCTTCCAAGAACGGGTCTTGCCGGCGACATAGCGCACGCGCTTGGTCTTGGGCTTGACCGTCAGGGTGTTCACGCGAACGACCTTGACGCCGAAGATCTCCTCGACAGCGTCCTTGATCTGATACTTGTTAGCATCCTTGGCGACCTCGAACGTGTACTTGTTCTGCTCCATGCCGGAGAAGGAACGCTCGGACACGATCGGACGGATGATGATCTCGTGGGCGGTCATTTATGCAAGCACCTCCCCGAAGTGAGCGGCGATGTCGGCGGGCATCAGCACAGCGTTGTTGTTGACGAGATCGTAGGTGTTGGCCTCGTCGGCGGTGATGATGAACGTCTTGGGAATGTTGCGGAACGACAGGTAGGCGTTGACGTCCTCATCGCGAACGATGATGGTCAGACGCTTGCCCTCAAGACCGAGAGCCTTGAGCATGGCGACGGCAGCCTTGGTGGAAGGCTTCTCGAAGCCGTAGTCGTCGACGAGCACGAGCTCGCCATCGGCCAGCTTGGCGGACAGCGCGGAGCGCATAGCCAGCTTGACCTCCTTGTTGTTCATACGCTTAGCGTAGGAACGGGGCTTGGGGGCGAAGACAACGCCACCGTGACGCCACTGGGCGGCACGGATGGAACCCTGGCGGGCACGGCCGGTGCCCTTCTGACGCCAAGGCTTCTTGCCGCCACCGGAAACCTCAGAGCGGCCCTTAGCGGACTGGGTGCCCTGACGCCAAGAGGCCATCTGGCACTTGACGATGTGGTGCATAACGTGGATGTTCGGCTCGATGCCGTACACCTCAGCGGCGAGCTCGGCCTCGGCGACCTTCTTGCCCTCGCTGTTCTTTACTTCAAACTTTGCCATTTAAGTGTTCTCCTTGGTATGACGCTGGGCTAAATGGGCTGGGCCCTTAGGCCATACGGATGGCGACGAGACCATTCTTGGCACCCGGGACAGCGCCCTTGACCAAGATGAGGTTCTGCTCGGCATCGATGCGGACAACGGAAAGGTTCTTGACGGTAACGCGCTCGTTACCCATGTGACCGGCCATCTTGACGCCCTTGAGGACGCGCGCAGGATAGGCGCACTGACCGATAGAACCGGGGTGACGCTGGAAGTGAGAACCATGCGTCATAGGACCGCGGCGCTGACCCCAGCGCTTGATGCGACCCTGGAAGCCCTTACCCTTGGAGGTACCGATGACGTCGACCTTCTCGACATCAGCGAAATCAGCGACGGTGACGACCTCGCCGACCTTGTGCTCCTCGCCGTTCTCGACGCGGACCTCACGAAGGAAGCGGACAGGCTCGACGCCAGCCTTGGCGAAGTGACCAGCCATGGGCTTGTTCACGTTCTTGGCCTTGATGTCGCCGAAACCGATCTGGACGGCATCATAGCCGTCGGTTGCCTGAGTTTTAACCTGCGAGACAGCGCAGGGGCCAGCCTGGATGACCGTGACGGGAACGACGTTGTCGTCCTCGTCCCAAACCTGGGTCATGCCAATCTTGCGGCCGAGAATCATGCTGATCAAGATATGATCCCAACTCTCGCGTGGTCTTGGGACAATGCGTACACCACCGAGCGTACGCCCCTAGAGGACCACTACTTACACGACGTGCTCCCCAGCCTTGTATTTCGCCCGGACTACCTGACAACCCTATTAAGCAGGCATTTTGTCCAGCCAGAATACTCCCCTGGTTACACACAGCTGTTTAGTATACACGGCTGCGGGCGTATCCATCGAGATTCATATTTCACTCACATTGTTTACGCAGGTAAAGTGCGTGGCACGTTCCCAGTGTGCGGCGGAGGGGGCGGGCCTGAGACATATTAAGGTTGCTGCTCTACAGTCCTGCTCACGACGGAGAGCACATTAAGTGCTCTCCTGTTCGTGCGGAACTCGCGACAACCTTAATATGTCTCAGGCCCGCCCCCTCCGCCGCACACTGGGAACGCCACGTTGATGTCTGCTAAACCTTGCTCGCTCAGGCTAATGACTTTGTTGGGGGTCCACTATTTGCTGGAGGGTGAACTTGCATTGAGACGGTTCGCCTTCTGCTTGTGGCTTTGCCTCATCGAAATCGAAGATCATGATGGCGCAGTTGGGGAGTTTTGTTGGGAGCTCGAAGCCCTCTGGGGCTGCGGCCTTGATAAATTGGCGGCTGGCGCTGCCGTGGCTTACTGCTAGAAGGGTTTCGATGCCCTCGGAGCCCATGATATTGGT